>JBKBLL010000029.1:23582-23859 GCA_046296375.1 Alphaproteobacteria bacterium
ACGGTTCCGCACCCGACATGCCCGGCCCGCGCTTCCTGCCCGCGAACGGATAAGTCATCGCATCCCCTCCCGGGTCACGGCGCCATCCTGGTGCCGCCATGCCCACCGTTCTTGCGCGCTCCGCCTGGAGGCCCGGCGCGGAAACCGGCATTCTCCACAAGAACCCAATCGCGGGGAACGCCGTATGTCGGAGCATAACATGATGTTCAGCAGGCGGGTAGGATTCGACGCGCTTGTCCGGACTGCCCTTAGCGCCGGCCCCGCCCCGTGAAGACCG
>JBKBLL010000030.1:0-23565 GCA_046296375.1 Alphaproteobacteria bacterium
GCGCCCTTCCGCCCGGTTGCCGGCGATGTCGGGCCCATAGCCGGGCACCGGGTCGAAATATTCCGCCGGGGCGCCCCACACGCCGGCCGGCGCCGGCAGCATCGCGCCGCCGATCTTGTCCCGTCCCTCGCTGAGGACGGTGATGAACGCGGGCCGGTCGATGGCCAGCACCATGGCGCGGCGGATGCGCGGATCGTCGAAGGGCGGCGCCTCGCGGTTGACCAGGAGATTGCCGTGCACGTTGGAGGCGTTGAGTTCGCAATAGGCCTTGGGCGCGTTCGCCTGCACGTCCCTGAGCAGGGGGATGCTGACGTCCTGCGAGAAGGTCAGGTCGAACTCGCCCGCGATGAAGGCGAGCACCCGGGTGGAGCGGGCCTGGATGATGCGCCACTCGACGCCGTCCAGATAGGGCCGGTCGGGCTTCCAGTAGTCGTCGTTCCGCACCAGGCGGATGTGCTCGTTCTGCCGGAACTCCGCCACCTTGAACGGGCCGGTGCCGATGGGCTTCGAACGCATCTCGCGGCCGTCGACATGGCAGGGATAGACGGGCGAGAAGCCGCCTGCCAGGAAGGCCAGGAACGAGGGCTGCGGCCGCTTCAGGTGGAACGCGACCTCGTAGCGCCCGTTGGTCGTGATCTCCTCCAGGTTGAAGTACCAGGGTTCGCGCGGGTTCTTGCGCCACCCGGCGTCGCGCTTGCCCGACACCGTGTCCCAGGTGCACTTCACGTCCTCCGCCGTGAACGGCTTGCCGTCGTGCCAGCGCACGCCCTCGCGAAGCTGGAAGGTCAGCTTCGTCATGTCCTCGCTCCAGGCCCATGCGGTCGCGAGTTCGGCCTGCAGGTGGTCGAGGCTGTTGGTCTTCACATGCTGGTCGAAGATCAGCAGGTTGTTGAAGACGGCCGAGAAGGGTTGCGCCGTCGAGATCGTCGCCTCCTCGTGGATGGAGGCGCTGGGCGGGTTGTCGCGGTGATAGGCCTTGAGGACGCCGCCGGCCTTCTGGGCGCCGGCGGGGCCGGCCGCAACGGCGATCGCGGCCAGGGCGATCGCCGCCAGGCGCGGCATGGGGCAGGGAAGGGCCATAGTCGTCTCTCCCTTCGTATTCTTGTGTTCTGCCGGACGAGCCTAGCACTGCCGCGCGGCGCCCGCACCCAGCGCCCATATCCGGCGGCCGCACCCTTGCCGGATGCGGGGAGAAGGGGGCGTCCCGCGGTCAGCGGCGCCCGGACCGGGCGAGCCAGACGGTGTGCCCGTCGCAGTCGGGGTCCTCGGCCCGGTAGTCGAGCACCGCGAAGCCCGCCTCGCCGAGCAGCCCGCGATACTCGTCCGGGTCGAGGCTGGCATGGTAGAGCGGCTCGCCCTCGAACCGGCCGATCGCTTCCCCCGCGGCCGGACCGCTGGTGAACATCAGCACGGTGCCCGGCCCGGCATGGCGGGCGAAGATGCCGAACATCGCGCGGAGGTCGAGGGCGCGCATGTCGGCGACGATCCACGTCTCGCCGGGCAGGCGCGCCCGGCACAGGGCGATCATGCCCGGTGTGGCGTCGACCCCGGTGACGGCCCTGCCGTTCTCGACCAGCCAGCGCGCGATCGGCTCGCCCGTGCCGCAGCCCAGATCGAGCACCCGCCCGTCGGCGGGCATGGCGCAGAGGAACCGCTCCAGCCATCCCCGCTCGAACAGCGTCCGGGCGCGCGCTCGGTCGAACGCCGCGGCGTGGCGCCGGTAGAGGGGGATGACGTTCGAAGAAATCACGGCGCCCCGTCGGCAGCGGCCGCCCGGGTCAAGTCCCGTGCGTCCTGATCGCCGCCGAGGCGACCAGGTCGGAGAGCAGGGACATCACCGTCTGGCCCGGCGCCGCGAAGGGGTCGAGGGCCGGCTTCTCGGAGTATTTGAGCAGCAGGGTCGGGTTCAGCTTGACGAGATTCACGCGGCCCATCGTCCAGTTACCGAAGCGCCGCTCGGCGATCTCCTCGAACACCAGGATGCGCACCTCGGTGTGCCGGGTATCGCGGAAGATGCGGCCGAGCAGGTCGCAGACGGCGTCGCGCCCGCCCTCGATCACCTGTACGAACACGTCGTCGGTGCAGCAGAGCAGACCCGTGATGCCGGCCGGCGGATTGTTCCGGCGCGACTGTTCCAGGATGGCGTCGGCGATGGCGGCCGTGCCTTCCGTTCCGGAGACGGCGGGGCGGCTCGCATAGAGGCAGCGCACCAGCATGGCGGTTCTCACGCCTTCAGGTTGATCAGGGACAGGAATTCCCGGCGCAGCGACGCGTCCTTGAGAAAGGAGCCGCGCATGACGCTGTTGACCATCTTGCTGGCACTGTCCTTCACGCCCCGCCAATGCATGCAGAAATGGTCCGCCTCCATCACCACGGCGAGGCCGTCGGGACTGACCTTGCTCATCAGCAACTCGGCGAGCTGGGAGATCGCCTCCTCCTGGATCTGCGGGCGGCTCATGATCCATTCGGCGAGGCGCGCGAACTTCGACAAACCGATGAGGTTGGAATGCTCGTTCGGCATGACGCCGATCCAGAGGCGGCCCATGATCGGGCAGAGATGGTGGCTGCAGGCGCTGCGCACGGTCACGGGACCGACGATCATCAGTTCGTTCAGGCATTCGGCGTTGGGGAATTCGGTCACCGGCGGCGGCGCTACGTAGCGGCCGCGGAAGACCTCCGTCAGATACATCTTCGCCACCCGGCGCGCGGTGCCGCGGGTGTTGTGGTCGGCGTCGATGTCGATGACGAGGCTGCGCAGCACGTCCTCCATGCGGCCCGACACCTCGTCGAGCAGCGCCTCGTACTCGCCCGGCTCCAGAAAGGCGGCGATGTTGTCGTTGGCGTTGAAGCGCTGGCCCGCCCGCCGGACGCGCGCGCGGATGCGGGCGGAAACGGGTGCGGCGGCGTCAGCCCCGCCGATGTCTCCGGCTTCGCTTTCGGCTTCGCTTCCGGTCCCGTCCCTGCTCCCGCCGTCGCCCGCGGTCGTGTCACGGTCGCCGCCGCGCGGTCGCTCGATCGTTCCAGCCATGCCCTACCTGCCGTCCGCTTGCCCGCGTGCCTCGGCCGCGTTTCCCGCCCGCCAGCATAGCGCGCCCCGCGCCCGTGCCGAAACGCCCCGGGGCCAGGCGGCTGCCGACCGACCATGTACGGTGCGCCGGGGCGTTCGGATCGCCGGGTACTGTCGTCGGGCGCCGAAGCCCGGCGTCAGCGTCCGGTCGGGGCGCCGCAGATCCGGACCGCGGTTTCGCCCAGCGCGGCGGCGATGGTCGCCGGGCCCAGCCGGCGGATCTGCTCGCTCACGCCGATGGCGACCAGGCCGTGCGTCATCCGGCCGGTGCCGTCTTGGCAAGTACCATCGTGGAGGGGGACGCACAGGATGGTGACGCCTTCGATGTAGCGGCCTTCATCCAGCGCGTAGCCGGCATGTCCCACCGCCTCCATCTCGGCCCGCCAGTCCGCGAAGGACGGGGCGTCGTGCCAGCGCAGACGGCGGAAGCGGGGCTCGATCTCCTCCCAGGCGTGGCCGCCGAAAGCGGCGAGGCAACGGCCGGTCGCGCTGATCAGGGCCGGGAAGCGGCTGCCGAGGTCGACATGCAGGCGCACGCCCAGGGCCGCATGCGCGATGGCCACGACGACCATGTGCTCCAGCCCGAACACCTCGACGCCGATCGCCGTGACGCCGAAGCGCCGGGCGAGGCGGTCCAGTTCCGGCTGTGCCGTCCGGGCGAAGCCGTGCTGCGCGAGTGCGCTCCGGGCGAGGGCGAGGATGCCGGACGCCAGCGTGTAGCGCTTCGTGCCCGGGTCGCAGGCGACGAGTTCCTCCGCTGCCAGCACGCGCAGGATGTGCAGGCAGGTGCTGGGCACGAGACCGAGTTCGCGCGCGATCGCGTTGACGCCCATCGGTGCATCGCTGCGGCCGAGCAGGCGCAGGATGGCGACGGCGCGGGTGACGGCGGGAACGTCGCGAAGTGTCGGCGGCATGACGTCCTCGGCCTATGGCTCATGCTGGTCATTGCGTCCATACAATAAGAAGTGTGTATTGACAACAACTGTTGCGCGCTGTTGGATCGGGACGGTCACGAGAGGCGGACGGACATGCCGGACCTGACAGACGCCACCAGCTATGCGGACGCCCGGAGGCTCTGGTCGTCGGCGGCGGCTTGGGAGCTGTTCGACGGCGACCGGGCGCGCTTCAACATCGGGCACGAATGCGTCGACCGTCACGCGGGCACGCAGCGGGCGGCGATCCGCCTGGCGCATGCGGACGGTCGCGACGAGACGCTGACCTTCGAAAACCTTTCGGCCGCATCGTCGCGGCTGGCCCACTGGCTGGAAGCGCGCGGCGTGGAGCCCGGCGACCGGGTCGCGCTGATGCTGGAGCCGTCGCCGGCCTTCTATGCCGGCCTGTTCGGCGCGGCGAAGATGGGCGCGATCGCCGTGCCGCTCTTCACCCTGTTCGGACCGGACGGGTTGCGCCTCAGGATCGAGGATTGCCGACCGAAGCTGCTGCTGACCTCGGCGGAGAAGGCGCCCGTCGCGGCGGGTCTGGCCGGTATCGAGACGGTGATCGCCGAGGGGGATTTCCTGGCCGGCCTGGCGGGCTTTCCCGACCGGTACGAACCGCGGACGGCGGCCGGGGACATGGCCGTCTACCAGTACACCTCCGGCACGACGCGGGAACTGCCCGAGGCGGTGAAGCACACGCACCGGGCCGTCGTGGTGCTGATGAACGCGGCCCTCTACGGTACAGGCATCCGGCCGGGCGACCGCTATTTCTGTCCGTCGTCGCCGGCCTGGGGGCACGGGCTGTGGCACGGCACGCTGGCGCCGCTGGCGCTCGGCGTCGAGACGGGAACCTTCGTGGGCCGGTTCGATCCCGAGCGGCTGCTGCGCGCCCTGTCGGAGTATCGGATCACCAATCTCTCGGCCGCCGCGACGCACTACCGTCTGATGAAGAACTGCGGCGCGGCGGAGCGCTGGACCTTCGCCGTCGAGAAGATGTCCTTCACCGGCGAGCCGATCGACAGCGCGACGCGCGAATGGGCCGAGGCGACCTTCGGCGTACCCGTGTGCAGCATGTACGGCACGACCGAGGTCGGGGTGATCCTCGCCAACTATCCGGGGGCTGCGGACTTCGCGGTGAAGCCGGGCTCGCTGGGCAAACCGGTGCCGGGCTGCCGTGTGGAGGTCCACGGCCCCGACGGCAGCGTCTGCCCGCCGGACGTGCCCGGCGAGATCAGGGTCTGGCGCCACGACGCCTGGTATCCGACCAAGGACCGCGGCCATACCGACGCCGACGGCTATTTCTACCATGACGGCCGTGCCGACGACGTCATCATCTCCGCCGGCTGGACGATGAGTGCCGTGGAGATCGAGGACACGCTGCTGAAGCATGGCGACGTGCGCGAGGCCGCGGTGATCGGCGTGGCCGACGCGGCGCGCGGCCAGGTGGTGAAGGCCTTCGTCGTCAGCGACCGGCCGGGCGACGACGCGTTCGTGCGCGAACTGCAGGACTTCACGCGGCAGCGTCTGTCGCTGCACGAATATCCTCGCGTCGTGGCTTTCGCCGCGGAACTGCCGAAGACGCCGGCCGGCAAGGTCAACCGCAAGGTCCTGCGCGAGCGCGAGGCAGCGGGCGCAAACACGTCGAGCGAGGAAACGAGATGAGCGAAGACGGCGGGCGGCTGTTCCCGAAGATCAGCGAGGAGGGGCTCGACGCGCTGCGCCAGCGGATCGGCGTCGTGATCGGCGACACGGCCGAGCCCTGGTGCTACGAGGCGACGCGCGACAACATCCGCCACTACGCCCACGGCATCGGCGACGACAACCCGCTCTGGTGCGATCCCGGCTATGCCGCGACGACGCCCTTTGGCGGGATCGTCGCCCTGCCGTCCTTCCTGTTCGCGACCAGCCGCATCGTTTCCGGCTATGTCGGCGGCCTGCCCGGCGTGCACGCCATGTGGGCCGGCGCCGACTGGACCTGGCACCGGCCGGTTAAGCGCAACGACGTGATCGCGACCGAGGCCAGGCTGAAGGATCTGGTCGAGCACGACACGAAGTTCGCGGGCCGCGCGATCCAGCAGATCTACACCGTGGCCTTCTACAACCAGGACGGCGACCTGCTGGCGGAGGCGGACAGCTGGTGCTTCCGCACCGACCGCGACCATGCGCGCGAGAGCGGCACCAAGTATAAGGAGGTGCGCGAGCGCGCACCCAAGCGCTGGACCGACGAGGAACTCGCCGACTTCTTCCGCCACTATGCGATGGAAGAGGTGCGCGGTGCCGAGCCGCGCTGGTGGGAGGACGTGGCCGTCGGCGAGGCCCTGCCGACGATGGCGAAGGGGCCGATGACCGTGACCGGCTTCATCGCCTACGCCCAGGGCTGGGGCGGACTCTACATCCGCGCCAACAAGCTGGCCTGGAAGCAGATCCACCGCCATCCCGGCCTGGGTATCAAGAACCGGTTCGGCATTCCCGACTGCCCGGAGCGGGTGCACTGGGAGAACGACTTCGCGCTGATGGTGGGCGCACCCGGCGCCTACGACTACGGGCCGGAGCGCTGCTCGTGGCTGACGCACCATCTCACCAACTGGATGGGCGACGCCGGCTTCCTGCACAAGGCGACCTGCAAGATCCGCCGCCACAATCCCGAGGGCGACGCCCTGCTGATCGGGGGGCGCGTGACCGACAAGTTCGTCGAGAACGATCGGCACGCCGTCGCGATCGAGCAGACGGCCCACAACCAGGACGGCGAACTCTCGGTTCTGGGCACCGGCGTGGTGTGGCTCCCCGCGCGCGGCGACGCCCGACCCTGAGCCCCTGACGCCTCCCCCTGACCGATCCGCCCGGGCGACACCATATTGCGATGGTGACGCCCACCGACCGGGGATCGCAGCATGACCAAACGCAGCTCCGTCCTGTCCCGCCTGCTCGGCCGCGATCCGGGTGGGCCGCGGCCGGCCTTCCCGTTCGCGCTCGACGACACGGAATGGCGCCGGCGCCTCTCCCCGGCGCAGCATCGCGTGCTGCGCGAGCACGGTACGGAACGCGCGGGCACCAGCCCGCTCGATCGGGAAAAGCGGGCGGGCACGTTCCACTGCGCCGGCTGCGGCCGCCCGCTGTTCGCCGCCGCGACCAAGTTCGACAGCGGCACCGGATGGCCCAGCTTCTGGCAGCCGCTGGAGGGGGCGGTGGGGGAATCCGAGGACGACAGCCTGTTCATGAAGCGCACCGAGGTGCATTGCGCCGATTGCGGCGGCCATCTCGGCCACGTCTTTCCGGACGGGCCCGCGCCCACCGGCCTGCGCTACTGCATGAACGGCGTGGCGATGGACTTCCGCCCGGACGACGGCTCGGAGGTCTAGTTGTGGAGCCTCAACAGGTTGTCTTGATCGAGAGCGAGGCGGCTGATGGGCGGTTGGATTCTAGGCTGCTGTGCGGCCGATGCCAGTTGTATCTGTGGAGCCAGCCCGGTAGCTCGGCGGCGCGGCTGTCGGAGTTCGGATAGGCGATTGCGTATGCCCATTCGCGCAGCGCGGTCTGGATGAAGCGTTCTGCCTTGCCGTTGGTTCTGGGGGTGTAGGGCCTGGTGCGGATGTGGCGGAGGCGGAGATGGCGGCAGGCTTTGCCGAAGGCCTTGGAGCGATAGCATGAACCGTTGTCGGTCATGACGCGTGCGACGGTGACGCCGAGGCTTCGATAGTAGGCGACAGCGGCCTGGAGGAAGGCGACGGCGCTCTGCTTCTTCTCGTCGGGCAGGATCCGGGAGAAGGCGAGGCGCGAGGCATCGTCGATGGCGACGTGGACGAACTCCCAGCCGGCGCCGCGGGAATCGCCCTTTGTCCGGTCGCCGGTGATGCGGTGGCCGACGCGCTCGAAGCGGCCGAGCCTTCTTGATGTCGACATGGATCAGCTCGCCGGGATGCTGTCGCTCGTAGCGACGGACCGGTTCGGCGGGTTCGAGTGCCTGGAAGCGGTTGAGGCCGAGGCGCTTCAGGATGCGGCTGACGGTGGCCGGCGAGACGCCGGTCCCGGCCGCGATCTGCTTGCCGGTCCAGCGCTGACGGCGCAGCGCTTCAACCTTGGCGACGGTCGCCTCCGGCGTCGGCCGGTACAGGCGGTGCGGCCGCGAGGAGCGGTCCCTTAGCCCCTCGATGCCTTCGGCCAGGAAACGCGCATGCCATTTGCGCGCCGTCCGCGGGCAGACGCCTGCGGCTCGTGCGGCGGCCTCCGGCGTCTGCCCGCTCACAATTTGTCGAACCAGATGCTCTCGACCGGAGGGCGTCAGGCGGGCATTCTCATGGATGTTCATCCGGTCCTCCACGGGATCACTGAAGTCTCGCAACTCCAGCTTCTCGCACAGGGCCGGATGGACAACCTGATGAAAGCTCACAGCTAGCCCAGCTTCGGGCGGCCGCCGGAAGGGGCAGTGGGCGAAGCCGAGGACTACCGCCCGTTCATGAAGCGCACTGAGACGTACTGCGCCGAACTGTAGTCTACGACGATCGAGGCTCGGCCGGCGGGATGGTCACGGCGACCGAGCCGTGCCGGCCGAGCGCGAGTACGAGGCCGTAGACCACGAACACCGTGACGAGCCCGATCACCGTCATCAGCCCTGCCGGAAACATGAGAAGCAGCGCGCCGCCGACGAGCGCCACCCTCACCAGCAGGCCAAGCACGTTGTCGCGTACCGTGCCCGCAAACGGCAGATAGCCCTGCAGGGCATAGGCGAGGACTGCGACACCGATAAGCGCGGACGTCATTACCGTGATGAATTTCCCGAGCTCGAACTGCTGGAGGACCATGACCGGCGCATAGACGAAGTAGAACGGCAGCACGTATTTGACCGTGGCGAAGCGGACCGCCTCCATCATCGCGCCCATCAGGCGTGAGTTCGCGATACCGGACGCGGCGATCACCGCGAGCCCGACCGGCGGAGTCACGTTCGACAGGCTGGCCCAGTAGAGGATGAACAGATGAACCGCCATGGGGTCGAGCCCCTGACGGATCAGCGCCGGCGCCATGGTGATGGCTAGGAAGATGTACGCCGCCGTGATGGTCATCCCCATGCCGAGGATGAAGCAGGCGATGGCGCCCATCACCAGCAGCATCAGCGTATTGTCGCCCGCGGCCCGGACGAGTTCGCTCGACAGCGTCCCGGCGAGGCCGGTGACCGACAGCGAGCCGATCAGGAAGCCGACTGCGGCCAGGATGGCGACGATCTCCGCCAGGAGCCGGCCGGTGGAGCCGATCAGGTCGGTGATGCGCGCGCGGTTCCACCGCGTCTCCGGGCGCAGCATGGCGAGCGCGATCAGCAGTGCGGTCGCGTAGAACGGCGCCGCCACCTCCATGCGCGCCACCATCAGGAAGTAGATCAGCAGGCCGAAGGCGAGCAGGTAGGGCCAACCCTCCCTCAGGGTCCGGCCGAAGTGCGGCAACTCGGCGACCGGCACGCCCTTGATGCCGTTCTTGGCGGCGTAGGCATCGAGCTGCAGGAACAGGCTGAAGAAGTAGAGCGTGATCGGGATCGCGGCCGCGATCGCCACCTCCACATAGGGCACGCCCAGAATCGAGGCCATCAGGAAGGCGGTCGCCGCCATGACCGGCGGCATGACGGTGCCGCCGCTCGACGCATTGGCCTCGATCGCCGCCGCGCTCTCGCGGCTGAAGCCGGTGCGGATCATGGTCGGAATCGTCACCTGCCCGGTCGAGAGCACGTTGCTGATCGCGCTGCCGCTCATCGAGCCGAACAAGGCGCTGGCGAAGATGGCGACCTTGGCCGCGCCGCCGCGGAAGCCGCCGAGCAGGGCAAGGGCGAGATTGGTGAAGAACTGACCGCCGCCCGTAACCTGCAGCGCCACGCCGAAGATCAGAAAGCCGATGAACAGCGTGCCGAACACCCGCATCGGAATGCCCAGTACCGCCTCGACACCCATCGTGTGGTAACGGATGGTGTCGAGGAACGGGAGATGATAGCCCTCGAGCGGTTCCGGAAGCTCGCCGGCGAACACCGGATACATGGAGAAGATCAGGATGATCCCCATGAATATCCAGCCGCCGGTGCGCCGGGAGGCCTCGATCAGCAGGGCCCAGAGCACGACGCCGACCAGCGCGGCATCGAAGGGAGCGTTGAACTCCCACGCCTGAAACACGATCGTCTCGGCGTGATAGGCGAAATAGCCGGTGCTGCCCAACGCTGCCAGAAAAAGAACCACGTCGTACCATGGCACCCGGGCCTTGTCCCGGCCATGAGCTGGAAAAACAAGAAACGCAAGAGACAGAAATATGCCAAGCAGAATGTATAGGTAGCGATTCTCCAATATGGTTACGCCGACGAAGAACCGCAGATTGAATATCTGATTGACTGCAACGAAGACGCCGATCAGCGTCAGCGCGATGAAGACGGCCTGCCAGAACGCCCCGAGCGGGCGGTGGCGGACCGTGAGCTTCTCGGCGATCTCGTCGATCTTGGCCATTTACGGTCGTCCTGGGAGCGCCCGGCAAACGGACCGGCATAGGCCACCGCGATCGGCCCTTCTGGGGGCAGCCAAACGCGGTGCCGACGCTTCGTCTGCCGGCGGGTTGGGGAAGGGCACACGGGAGACGGCCCCTCCCCCGTGTGCTGCGCCTCGTTCGATTTCGGACCGAAGGTCCGTCGGCTTCCTACCAGAACTTTTCCGTCCAGTAGGGCTCGAACCCCTCGGCCTCGAGCGCTTCCGTCCTCAGCCTCATCCACAACTCCGGGAAGTCGGCGATCCGGATCTCCTTGGCGTCACGCTCTTCGAGCGCCCGGTCCCAGGCCGCGGCCAGGACCTCCTGACGCTTGATAAGCCGCTCGTTGTACGCGTCGTCCTCCTCGGTCCAGACGCCGCGATCCTTGTAGTAGCGTATCGCGCCCGGGTGATACGGAATCACCCACTGGAAACGCTGCCGGTCCAGGGCGTAGCCGTCGTTGCCGGGGAAGGCATCCCTGTAGTCGTCGTTCAGCTCGACGATCATCCGGGTCTGCTGAAAGGCCAGTTCCTCGTCCTGGTTGGCATAGGTCGCGATGATCGGATAGCCATACGTGCCGCCGATGTGCGGCGTCTCCTTGGAGACCGGCGCGGCGCCGATCGTCGCCTCGTTCGGCTCGTAATAAGGTGCCACACCCCGCAGGCGCTCCCACGCCGCGGGATCGTCCTCGGGCTTTGGCATTTGCGCCGGCTGATAGCGGCGCGGTGAATCGGCCAGCTCGTAGACGCCGCCGGAGTTGGTGCTGGCGATCCAGCAGTCGGCCTGTCCGTCGCGAACGGCGCGTGTCGCCGCACCCCAACTCGGGAACTCAACCCTCGTGACGTCGTCCCATGTCAGGTTGCCCGCGGCGAGATAGGCAGTCATGTTGATGTTGAGCGCCGGCGCGCCGAGCACCCAGGCGATGCGTTTGCCCTTCAGGTCGAAGACGGTCTTGATGCCCGCGTCACCGGCGCAGGACGCCGCCCCCGTGTTGAAGTCGGCCCAGGCCATGTTGAGGATCCGCATTGGCTGCGGGCCCCATTCCGGCGCGGAGAATTCCATCACGCCTTCCTGCGAGAGAAAGCTCGCGATACCGAGCGCGCCGAAATGCGCGCGCCCCGCGGCCAGCGGCGACTGGCGAGCAATGTCGTTACCGCCCGGGATCACGCGGAGTGACACACCTTCCTTCTGTGCCATGACGTGACCGATCGAGGCCGCCGACGAATAGCCGCCGGACCCGACGTCGTAAGCGGTCCATACGAGCGTGCGCGGCAACGTCTGCGCTTCCGCTCCTCCGGCAACGGCCGCAGCGGCGAGCGCCGCTGCCCCGAGCCCGAGCGCGGAGAATCGTCCAAACGAGAAAGTCATTCCATCCTCCCGATCAGCGGGCAGTTACTGCCCCATTATTATGGCTGCGCTGCCGTATGCGCCGGCTGACTCCGGCGTCGGCATAGTTCTTTTATGAGCGCGAACGCAGAATCGCACCCTGATGTTCCGTCCCACCATGCGTGCAATCCGGCCTGTCTGATCCGGCGTTCCGGTACGGGCCAGCTGCTCGCGGATACCGTACGGCCTCGCAGGGGCGGGCGGCATCCGGGAACCGGGATGGCCCCGCGCCAATGGGCCTGCGCTCCTGCATGAGCGGCATGGCAATCGATTTCCGCCCGGACTTCGGCGCCGACGACGGCTCGGAGGTCTAGTCGGGCTGGACCTCGGCCGGCGACAGGTCCGGTCCGTCCAGGGACATGCGGACCTGGAAGGTTTCCGGACTGGCGACGAGTTCCAGATATTCGACGGCGCGGTCGCTCTGGTCGAAGACCTGACGGCGCAGCTCCAGCAGCGGCGCCCCCACCTTGGTCTCCAGGCGGGCGGCGACGATCGGATCGGCCAGCGTGGCCGAAATCGTCTGCTCGCCGCGGGCGTAGAAGGCGCCCGCCCGGCGCATCAGCCGGTAGAGGGGCGTCACCGCCATGTCGGCCTCGGTGTAGGTGCCGCCGATCGCCTCGGGAACCCAGGTGGTCAGGTGCGCCACGGGGCGTTCCTTGCGAAGGCGGACGCGCACCGCGCGCTGCACCGGCACCGCGCCGACGCGCAGCATCGCCTGCACCTGCGGGGAGGCGGTTTCGTATCCGAACTCGAGGACGCGCGCTTCGGTCCGCTTGCCGAATGCCTCCATGCTCTTGAAGACGCTGGTGATCGGCATGCGCAGCGGCGTCGGCAGGACGTCGGCGCGCACGAAGGTCCCTCGGCCCTGGCGCCGTTCGATCAGGTCGGCGCGGTCGAGGCTGTCGAGCGCACGGCGGACCGTGATGCGCGACACGTCGAACATGCGGGTCAGTGCCTCCTCCGGCGGCAGCGGCTCCCCGGCGGGGTGCCGGCCGGACAGGATGGCCTCGCGCAGGATCAGGTAGATCTGGTGGTGCAGCGGCGTTCCGAGCGCCTTTTGAACCTTCAACGGCCTTGCCCCTCCTCCGGACGCACGGCCACCCGGCGGGTCGCGCTACCCTGCTGCGTCGGGCGGCGCCGCGTTGACAGCGCCGATCCAGCTTGTAATGGTATCATTACAACAAGGCGAGCGGCAGGCCCTTACGCCTGCCCACCGACCGGGCGACCGGCGGCAAGAATCGGGTGCGGAGGAGCCTATGCCCGGCGAAGCGTCCTTCGATCTGGGACCCATCGACGATTTCCCGACCGGCCGCTACCGGACCTTCCAGGTCGGCCGGCGCGAGATCGGCGTGGTGAAGCTGGCCGACGGCAGTGTCCACGCCGTGCTGAACCGGTGTCCGCACCGTGGCGCACCGATCTGCCGCGGCGTGGTGACCGGCACGCTGCTGCCGTCCGATCCCGACGACCTGACGCTCGGCATGGAAGGCGAAATCGTCCGCTGCCCCTGGCACGGCTACGAGTTCAGCGTACGCAGCGGCGAATGCCTGTTCACCGGTGGCGGCATGCGCCTGCGCACCTTCCCGGCGGCCGTGCGCGACGGGCGCGTGCACGTTGACGGCGTCCCGGCCTCCGGCCGGCGCGGCAAGGAGGACTGAGCCATGGCCACGATCGAACTGCAACGCAAGGCCGCGACGGCGGAGCCGCTGGCGGGGCAGATCGTCGACTGCGACGTGCACCCCGTCGTGAAGGGCGGCCTGAAGACGGTCTTCCCCTACATGCCGGCGGCCTGGCGCCACCGGATCGAGACGAAGGGCGCATCGGTCGGATTGAGCGCGCTCTCGCCCCGCACCGCCGTGCCGCACGGCGGCTCCGCCGTGCGCGCCGATTCCGAGCCGCCGGAAGGCGGGCCGGGCGGGTCCAGCCGCTCCTGGATGATGAAGCAACTGGTCGAGGAGCACGGCATCGGTGTCGCGGTTCTCAACTGCCTGCAGCCGGGCGCGCTCGCCGTGGCGCTGGCCGGGCCCGACGAGAGCGCCATCCTGTGCTCGGCCTTCAACGACTACTTCCTGGAGGAGTGGCAACTCGCCGACGGCAGCGGCCCGCTGCGCTACGCCATGGTCGTGCCGACGCAGATGCCCGAACTGGCGGCGCAGGAGATCGACCGGCTGGCCGACCAGAAGGGCATCGCCGCCATCTTCATGCCACTGCTCAACATCCCGATGGGCAACCGGCACTATCACCCGATCTACGAGGCGGCGCAGCGCCACGACCTGCCGATCCTGCTGCACGTGACGGGGACGGAAAACGTCTATCACGGCGCGCCGGTGGTGGCGGGCGGCTGGCCGGAATCCTTCATCGAGCGCTACGTCTCGCTGTCGCAGGTGGGCGAGGCCAACCTGGTCAGCCTCGTGTTCAGCGGCGTACTGGAGCGCTTCCCGGACCTGCGCGTGCTCTTCGTCGAGTATGGCTTCAGTTGGGCGGTGCCGCTGCTCTGGCGAATGGACAAGGCCTGGCGCGGCGTGCGCTTCGACACGCCGTGGGTCAAACGCTCGCCCATCGACTATGCGCGCGAGCGCGTGCGCTTCGCCACCCAGCCGCTCGACGAGCCGCACGACCCGCAGGACCTCTACCGCATGATCGACATGCTGGGCGACGAGCTGCTGCTGTTCGCCACCGACTATCCGCACTGGGACAACGACATGCCGGCGCAGAGCCTGCCCGGCCTGTCGCCGGAGGCGCGGCGCCGCGTCTTCGTCGACAACGGCCGCAAGTTCCTGCGGCTCTGAGACCGAGGCCGCCCACCGATTCCGATTCGAGGAGAACCCCGCCGTGACACGCCCCACGACCAGACTGCGCGAACTCCTGAAAGGCCCGAAGATCGTTCAGGCGCCCGGCGTGGTGGACTCCGTCGCCGCCCGCATCGTCGCCAAGGAAGGCTTCGAGGCGATCTACATGACCGGCGCCGGCACCACCGCATCGCGCCTCGGCTGGCCGGACGTGGGCCTGCTGACCATGACCGAGATGGCGGACAACGCGCAGCGCATCGCGGAGGCGTCCGGCCTGCCGCTGATCGCCGATGCCGACACCGGCTATGGTGGGCCGCTGAACGTGCAGCGCACGGTCCGCACCTATGAGCGCGCAGGCGTCTCGGCGCTGCACATCGAGGACCAGAACTGGCCGAAGCGCTGCGGCCATCTGGAAGGCAAGACGCTGATCCCCGCCGAGGAGATGGCCGCACACCTGCGCGCCGCCTGCGACGCGCGGCTCGACCAGGACTTCGTCATCATTGCCCGCACCGACGCCATCGCCGTGGAGGGCTTCGACAGGGCGATGGAGCGGGCGAGGCTCTACGAGGAGGCCGGAGCCGACATCCTGTTCGTCGAGGCGCCGCGGACGATGGAGCAGCTCCAGGCGATCCCGAAGATGCTGAGCGTACCGACGCTCTACAACATGGCCTCGTCCGGCAAGACGCCGTTCCTGACGGCGGACGAGATGCAGGATCTCGGCTTCCGCCTGGTGATCTATCCGAACTTCATGCTGATGGCGGCGATCCCGGCGATGACCCGGGTGCTGCACGAGCTGAAGCGGACCGGGTCGATCAAGGGCATGCTGAACGAGGTCGCGAGCTTCACCGAGTTCTTCGACCTGATGGGCATGGACAAGGTGAAGGAGCTGGAGGCCCGCTACCAGGTCTCGGAGAAGGCCCGCGCGGGTTACTGACGAGCCGGGGCGGCCGTGCCGCCCCGGCGAACCAGCCGCGGCCGGCGCCGCGGCGCAATGACGAATAATGAGTGGAGACCGGAGATGCCCTTTTCCTCGCCGTTGCGGCGCCTGTTCCAGTGGTCGATGGCCTCTCTGGCCGCCCTCGCGCTCGTGGCGCCCGCCGCCCAGGCGCAGCAGTGGCCGGGTTCGCGCGACCGCATCCAGTTCGTCGTGCCGTTCAACACCGGCGGCAGCGCCGACCGGCTGGCGCGCGGCCTGGCGCAGTTCCTGCCGAAGGAACTGAACGACGTGCCGATCACGGTCGTGAACCGTCCCGGCGCCTCGGGCGCCCTGGGGGCGGCCTTCTTCAAGGCGCAGCCGGACGACGGCAGCGTCTTCCTGGTGATGCAGGCCACACCCTTCCTCGCCAACGCCATCCTGCAGACCGACATCCCGGTGAAGTGGGAGGATCTGGAGGTCATCAACACGCAGTGGATCGACTATGCGATCGTGGCGGTGCCCAAGGACAGCCCGTTCCAGACCTTCGAGGACCTGATCGAGAAGCTGCGCTCGGGCCCGGGTGCCGCCAGCACCGGCGCCATGGTCGGCAGCGGCGCCTACCTCCAGCAGCTCGGCATGCTGGAGCTGCTGAACATCCCGCGCGAGAATGTCCGCTTCGTAACCTACGACGGCGGCGGGCCGCTGCGCACCGCCATCGCCGGCGGCCATCTCGACTTCACCTTCGCCGCGGCCCAGGGTTCGGAGGTCATCCGCGACCGCATCCGCTCGCTGGCCATCGTGAACGACCGCGAGGTCGAGGAATGGGAGGGCCCCCTGTTCAACGACGTGCTGAAGGAGAAGTACGGCGTCACGATGCCGCTCTTCAGCAGCTACACCACGTCGCTGATCGCGCACGCCACCTTCAAGCAGAAGCACCCGGAGCGCTACGAGACGCTGGTCGCCGCCTACGAGCGGGCGCTGCAGCGCGACGACTATCGCGAGTGGCTGAAGCAGAACCAGATCGGCGGGCTGTGGCTCGGCCCGGAGGAGAGCCGGAAGCTCACCACCGAGGGCTATGAAGGCCTCGCCAAGTACAGCCACCTCGCCAAGAACTGATCGCGAAAGGATGCCGCGCCGCGCCGGTCGCCGGCGCGTCCGCGGCATCCGCGCGTCACCGGGCCCCGATCAGTCCAGGGAGTTGAACGCATGCGTTTGCCGCTCCGCGAACGCCCGGCGGATATCGAACATCTCGTCATGCTCGCCGTCATCGCGGGCTGGGTGACGTGGTTCCTGCGCGATGCGGTGCGCGCCTCGCCCAGCATCGAGAACCTGATGCTGATCGGCCCGGCCGCCGCCTTGGCGCTCGGTCTCTGCCTGCTGCTCGCCGTGCAGAGCGTGATCGGGCCGCGCTTCGCGCCCGGCGAGACGCCGCCCGCCGCCATCCAGTCGCGCGAAGGCCGGACGCTGACCTTCATCGCGCTGTTCGCCGCCTATATCGGCGGCCTCGCCTATGTCGCGTTCGATCTGTCGACGTTCGCCTTCGTCCTGGTCTCGCTGCTGCTCCTCGGAGAGCGCAACCGCCTGCTCGCGGTCGGCTATTCGGCGGTCTTCACGCTGTTCGTGACGGCCGCGCTGAAGGAGATGGTGCCGTTTCCCTTTCCGACGCTGCTGATGTGAGCGCGCGATGATCGACGTTCCCGCCCTGCTCGGCGCCACGGACCTGCTGTTCGGGGCGTGGCAGCCCTGGCTGGTGGTGCCACCGGGGCTCGTCATCGGCCTCGTCTTCGGCGCCGTCCCCGGCCTGTCCGTGCCCGTCGCCATGGCGGTATTCCTGCCGCTGACCGTTTACATGGACTTCCTGCCGGCGATGCTGTTTCTCACCGCCATCTTCACCGGCGGGTCGTTCGGCGGGGCCATCCCGGCCATCCTGATGAACATCCCGGGCACGGCCTCGGCCGTCGCCACCAGCTTCGACGGCTATCCCATGGCCCGGCAGGGGCTGCACAGCGCCGCCCTCGGGCTCGCGCTCGCCGCCTCCACCGTCGGCACCGCCATCGGCTACATCATCCTGTTCGTCTTCGTCAGCCCGATCGCCGAGGCGGTGCTGATGCTGGGGCCGCTCGAGATGTTCGTGGTCGCCGCATGGGGCCTCACCCTGATCGCGGCCCTCGGGCAGGGCAGCTTCGCCAAGGGCCTGCTCGCCGGCGTGCTCGGTGTACTGATCGGCATGATCGGCATGAGTGCCCGCGGCGACGTGCGCGGCACCGGGGGCTCGATGATGCTGCTGGACGGGGTGGCCCCGATCCCGGCGCTCATCGGGCTGTTCGCCGCCTCCGAGCTCTTCCGCCTGATCCGCGCCGACTACATCGTCGAGGACGAGGGCAGCCGCCGCCTGAACTTCCGCGCCATCCTGAAGGGTGCGGCGAGTGCCGCCCGCTACCCCGTCGTATGGCTGCGCGGCTCCATCCTGGGTGTCGTCATCGGCGCCATCCCGGGTGTCGGCTCGTCGGTCGCCAACCTGGTCTCGTATTCCGAGACGAAGCGGCGCGCGCAGGATCCCTCCACCTTCGGCAAGGGCGATCCGCGCGGCGTGGTGGCATCGGAATCTGCCAACAGCAGTTCCGAGGGCGGCTCGATGGCGACGCTCCTGGCGCTCGGCATCCCGGGCGGCGGTGCCACGGCGGTCATGCTGGGCGCCTTCGCCATGCACAACGTCACCGGCGGCCCGCGCTTCATCGCCGAAAACAAGGACCTGATCTACGCCATCATCCTGGGCAATTTCGCCCAGACCTTCATGCTGCTGGCGCTCGGCCTCGGCTTCGTCTTCATCGCCACCGGGATCGTGCGCGTGCCGATCCGCTATCTGGTACCCTCGGTCATCGTGCTGGCCGTCTTCGGCTCCTTCTCGCTGGTCGGCAACATGGTGGGACCGGTGACCGTGCTGGTCTTCGCGGTGATCGGCTGGGTGATGCGCCGGCACGGCTATCCGGTCGCCGCGACCGTCATCGGCATCCTGCTCGGCCGGATGGCCGAGGGCGAACTGCTGCGCTCCTACCAGCTCAGCGGCGGCGACCCCGCCTTCATCCTGGGCCGCCCCATCGCGATGGTGCTCTTCGCGCTGCTGTTGGCCTCGCTCCTCTACCCGCTGCTGCGCAACCGCAATGCGGGCGTCTCGAAAAGGCGTGCGGCGTGATCCGCCGCGACCCCAACCACGGAGGACCTCCCGTGACCGAACCGAAGACGATGCTCGACAAGATCTGGGCGGAGCACGAGATCCTGCGCGACGACGACGGCCAGTCGCTGCTGCTGGTGGCGCGCCATCTCGCCCATGACGGCTCCTACCACGCCTTCTCGTTCCTGAAGAAGCGGGGCATGCGGCCGCGCCGGCCGGACCAGACGTTCGCCACGCCCGACCACGGCATCTCGACCCTCAGCCACCGGTTCGAGGACATCACCGACCCGGACCAGCGCCGGGTCGTCGACGGGCTGAAGAACAATGCGGCCGAGTTCGGCTTCACGCTGTTCGGCTTGGGCGACGAGCGGCAGGGCATCGTGCATGTCGTCGGGCCGGAGCAGGGCCTGACCCAGCCCGGATTGATCCTGGTCTGCGGCGACAGCCACACCTCGACCCACGGCGCGCTGGGGGCACTCGCCTTCGGCATCGGCGCCTCGGAGGTCTGTCACGTTCTGGCGACCCAGACCGTCTGGCAGCGCAAGCCGAAGACCATGCGCATCACGGTGGACGGCGAGCGCCCGGCCGGCGTCACCGCGAAGGACGTGATCCTGGCGATCATCGCGAAGATCGGCGCCAACGGCGGCAACGGCCACGTCATCGAATATGCAGGTTCCGTCATCCGCGGCATGACGATCGAGGAGCGGCTGACCGTCTGCAACATGTCGATCGAGGCGGGTGCCCGCGCCGGCATGATCGCGCCGGACGAGACGACCTTCGCCTATCTGAAGGGCCGCCCCTATGCCCCCAAGGGCGCGCACTGGGACGCGGCCGTCGCCTTCTGGCGCTCGCTGCCGACCGATCCCGGGGCGAGATTCGATACCGAGGTGCGGCTAGACGCCGCCGACCTGGCGCCCATGGTCACCTGGGGCAACAGTCCGGAGGAGGCGGCACCCGTCACCGCCGCGATCCCGAACCCCGCCGACATCGCCGATCCCAAGCTCCAGGCCGCGATGCGCGAGACGCTGGACTATATGGGCCTGAAGCCCGGCATGCGGCTGTCCGAGGTGACCGTCGACCAGGTCTTCATCGGGTCCTGCACCAATGCGCGGATCGAGGATCTGCGTGCCGCCGCCGCCGTCGCCAGGCAGGGCAAGGCGGTCATACCCGCGATGGTCTCGCCCGGCTCCTCGCTGGTGAAGAAGCAGGCCGAGGCCGAGGGGCTCGACCGCATCTTCAAGGAGGCGGGCTTCGAATGGCGCGAGTCCGGCTGCTCCATGTGCGTCGGCATGAACGGCGACCTGGTGCCGGCGGGCAAGCGCTGCGCGTCGACCTCCAACCGGAACTTCAAGGGCCGGCAGGGACGCGGCAGCCGCACCCACCTGATGAGCCCGGCGATGGCCGCCGCGACCGCGCTGCGCGGCCGCATCGCCGACATCCGCGACTTCGCCTGACCGGAGGCCGAACATGGCACCTTTCGACAAGCTCACTGCCGTCGCCGCCCCGATCGACCAGCCCAACGTCGACACGGACCAGATCGCGCCGGCGCGCTTCCTGCGCCGACCGCGCGAGGAGGGCTATGCCGACATCCTGTTCCACGACGTCCGCAAGACGCCGGACGGGGCCCTCAAGCCCGAGTTCGTGCTGAACAGGGACGCCTACCGGAACGCCGGCATCCTGGTCGCCGACCGCAATTTCGGCGGCGGCTCCAGCCGCGAGCAGGCGGTCTGGTGCCTGGTCGACGGCGGGATCCGCTGCGTCGTCGCGGTCAGTTTCGGCGACATCTTCTACAACAATGCGGTGAAGCACGGCCTGCTGCTCATCCGTCAGGACGCCGAGGCGGCGCGGCGGCTGCGTGAGGAACTGCACGCGAACCCGGGGGCGACCATGTCCGTCGACCTGGAGGCGCAGACCTTCACCACGCCCGCCGGCGCCACCGTCGCCTTCGACATCGAGCCGTCGCGCAAGCGCCGCCTGCGCCTGGGCCTCGACGATATCGACCTGACGCTGCAGCACGACGCCGAGATCGCGGCCTTCGAGAAGGTCTACCGCGCGCGCCGGCCCTGGCTGTTCCCGGCGGCAGGCTGACGGCGACAGGGGGCGGGGTTTACCCCGCCTCCTTGCCGGACGGTGATCCGGACGGCGGGCGGGACGCCCGCGCTCCGGGGGTCAGCCGACGATGGGAGTGATCGTCCCGCTGATCCAGCGCGCGATGGCGGTCATGCGCGCATCTTCATGCTGCTGGCCCATCACCTGGACGCCGACCGGCATGCCGCCGATGCCCATCAGCGGCATGGTCACAACCGGCGCGAACAGCATCGAACTCGGCGCGTTGAAGACGAAGTCGCCGGTCGGCCGCGGCGCCAGCGGCTGGCCGGGGACGTCGCCGGACCAGAGCGGCGCCGGGCCGGGACAGGCCAGCGAGATGACCGCGTCGGCGAGCGGTGCCAGCGTCGCGTGCACCTGCTGTGCCGCCTGGCGGGCCAGCAGCGCCGCGTAATAGTCGTCCGGCGTCATCGCTTCGGCCTTGGCGAGGGTCGCCTTGGCACGCTCGCTGACGCCGTCGGGGTTGGCGTCGACGATGCCGCGCTGGCCCCAGCGGTTCTCCCAGCCGGTGAGGGCGTTGCAGACGGCGCGGCCGTTCGCGACGGCCTGCTCCAGCGCCTCGACCCAGGGATGATCGGCACGGCGGATCAGGGTCACGCCCGCGTCGCTCAGCCGGCCGAGGAGCGTCTCGAAGCCGGCGCGGGTAGCGTCGTCCAGGATGGACCAGCCCTCGCTCTCCAGCACGATCAGCCGCTCGGGCTTCGCCGCCGCGGGCGGCGCCGAGGGGCCCATCAGCCCGACGCAGCCGCGGTCGCCGCCGGCGCGGCGCGCGATCTCGATCGCGACCTGCCACATGTCCTCGATGCAGCCGGCATGGGGTCCGTGCGTGCTCTGGCTGGTCGCCTGCCGCTCGCCGCGGTTGATGCCGCCCTGGGTGGGCTTCAGCGCGAAGTTGCCGCAATAGGCGGCAGGACGGATGATCGAGCCGGCGACCTGGGTCCCGATCGCGGCGGGCACCATGCGGGCGGCGACCGCCGCGGCCGACCCCGACGAGGAGCCGCCCGCCGTGCGCGCCGGGTCGAACGGGTTGGTCGTCGCCGGCGGGTGCGAGCCGCCGAGTTCGGCGGTCGCCGCCTTGGCGAGAATGATCGCGCCGGCCTGGCGCAGCGCCCAGACGGCGGCGTTGTCGCGCTTCGGGAAGTTCCCCTTGAACGCGTCGCAGCCCATCTCGGTGGGCATGTCCCTGGTCTCGAGCAGGTCCTTGATCGCCATCGGCATGCCGTCGATCGGCGACAGCGGCCTGCCCGCCTTCCAGCGCGCGGCGCTCGCGTCCGCGGCTTCGCGGGCGCCGGCCTCGTTCGTCGCGACGAAGGCCTTCACCACGGGCTCGCGTGCGGCGACCGTCTCCAGGCAGCGTTCGAGATAGGCGCGGGGGCTGTCGGAGCCGTCTCGGAAACGCGGGACGGCGTCGTGGAAGGTGAGGGCGCGGAAGCTGCGCGGGTCGTATCCGGTCGCTGTCATGGGTCGTGTTGCTCCTGGTATCGGTAAGCGGCCGCCGGCCGGCCCCCGGCAGGACGTCCACCGCACGGGGACGCCGCGTCGAGGACGGCGACGTGCCGCAGCATCGGGAACATCGCAGCATCTTTTCGGCGCGGTGGCGAGCGATCCTCGGCCGGTTCCGCCGCGCGGGGGACGATGCGCCCACGCAGATCGCATGCCGCCCCCGCCTGCCCGGATGCGCCGGGCCGTGCGCGGTCTTCCGGCCTGCGCGCGACCCGGCGCGGCCTGCGTATCGGGCATGTAGTCGGCAGGTCCGGACGAATGACCATTATATATCGGCGGCACCGGGTCTTTGAGTGCCGCTGTAAAAACCTTATTGATAACACTTCGTCGAGCGTGTCACACTTTGGGAAATCGTAGACGAGCTTGATTCCGGAGGAGTCAGATAGAATAATTTTCTACGCACATCGCCGCGTTCGGGTAACTGCTCAGCCCTTGGGAGGCAGGTGTAGTAGCTGGTCGGGGGCGATGGATGGAATTGGTTGACGCGGGGCTGTGTCCATGATTCTACGATTCGATGAATCGCGATGCGCTCTCGCAGCTATCCAGGGACGATCTGATCGCGCTGATCCTGTCGCAGGCGGATGTCATTGCGCGCCAGGCGGCACAGATCGAGGTGCTGACGAAGCGGGTCGAGGAGCTCGAGGCGAAGCTCGGGAAGCCGCCGAAGACGCCGGACAATTCCTCGGTGCCGCCGAGCCAGGGACAGAAGGCGAACCGGGGCGGACGGCGCGCCGCGAAGAAGAAGGGGCGCCCTGGTGCGTTTCGCGCGCTGAGCGAACACCCCGACCGAGTGGTCGAGGAACTGGCCGTGGTCTGTCCGCACTGTGACCATGCGCTCCGGGCCGAGGATCAGCCCGGCTTCCATGCCTATGACCATATCGATCTGCCGCCGATCCGACCGGTAGTGACCCGCATCCATCGGCATCGCGGCATTTGCCCGTGCTGCAGGCGCGGGTTCAGCGCCCCGGCGCCCGAAGGCATGGCGCCGGGGTCACCGTTCGGTCCGGGGCTCGCAGCCTTGATCCTGCATCTGCACGTGACCCAGGCCATCAGCTTCGAGCGGCTGGCGCGGCTCATGGACGAAGTGTTCGGCGTCTCGATCAGCGAGGGCGGCATCGCCAATATCCTGTCCCGTGCCGAGGCACCGATGATCGTCGCCGCCGAGAAAATCGCCGCTGAAGTTCGATCGAGCCCTGTCGTGGCCT
>JBKBLL010000031.1:0-23042 GCA_046296375.1 Alphaproteobacteria bacterium
GGCGGGCGGCCCCGCCGAGGGCCCGCTGGCGGCCCACGTCCAGCCGCTTGCGCGGCGTGCCGTCCGGCTTCGCGGCGTCGAACGCGAAGCTGCCGGCGAAGCCGACGGTCGCCGCGACGGCTGCGGCCAGGTCGCGGATGGTCAGGTCCTCGCCCGTGCCCACGTTCACCGGCGCCTCCCCCTCATGTCGTTCCATCAGGTGGACGAGGGCATCGGCCAGGTCGTCGACATAGAGGAACTCGCGCCGCGGCCGGCCGCTGCCCCAGATCTCGACGGAGCCCGTGCCGCGCAGCCTGGCCGCGTGCATCTTGGCGATCAGGGCGGGTACGACGTGCGAGGCGGCGAGGTCGTAGGTGTCGCCGGGGCCGTAGAGGTTGGTCGGCATGGCGGATATGAAACGGGCGCCGTGCTGGCGCCGATAGGCTTGGCAGAGCTTGAGGCCGGCGATCTTGGCGATCGCATACCACTGGTTGGTCGGCTCGAGCGGCCCGGTCAGGAGCGCCTCCTCGGCGATCGGCTGGGCCGCCTCGCGCGGGTAGATGCAGGAGGAGCCGAGGAACAGCAGCTTCTCCACGCCCGTGCGCCACGCGGCGTGGATCACGTTCGTCTCGATCGCGAGGTTGTCGTAGAGAAAGTCCGCGGGGCGACCGTCGTTGGCGAGGATGCCGCCGACCCGGGCCGCCGCCAGGAATACGGCCTGCGGTCGGTGCGCGGCGATCCAATCCTCGGTCTCGGCCTGGCGGCGGAGGTCGACGCGCTCACGGTCGGCGACCAGAAGCGTGCAGCCCGTCGTGGCGAGCCTGCGGAGCAGGGCGGACCCCACCATGCCGCGATGGCCCGCGACCCAGACACGCTTGCCGCGCAGGTCGTAGGAGCCCTCAGTCATGGCCGTACTGCCGGTCGGTCCTGTCGGCGACGGCCCGCATGTCCGCCTCGACCATCTCGCGCACCAGCGACCCGAAGTCCACCGCCGGGCGCCACTCGAGGCGCTCGCGCGCCTTGCGCGCGTCACCCACCAGATGCGCCACTTCGGTCGGACGGAAATAGCGCGGGTCGACGGCCACCAGGGTCTCGCCCGTCCGATCGTCGAGGCCGACCTCGTCGACGCCTCCGCCGTGCCAGACGACCGTCCGCCCGGCATGGGCGAAGGCGCGCTCGACGAAATCGCGCACGGAATGGGCCTCGCCGGTGGCGAGGACATAGTCGTCCGGCTCCGGCTGGGCGACGATGCGCGCCATGCCCTCGGCATAGTCGCGCGCATGGCCCCAGTCGCGCAGCGCGTCGAGATTGCCGAGCCAGAGCGTCTTCTGCAGGCCGTGCGTGATCGCCGCCACGGCGCGGGTGATCTTGCGGGTGACGAAGGTCTCGCCGCGGATCGGGCTCTCATGGTTGAAGAGGATGCCGTTCGAGGCGTGGATGCCGTAGGCCTCGCGATAGTTGACCGTGATCCAGTAGGCGTAGAGCTTGGCGACCCCGTAGGGGCTGCGCGGCTGGAAGGGCGTCGTCTCGTCCTGCGGCGCCGGCGCGTTGCCGTAGAGTTCCGAGGTCGAGGCCTGGTAGAAGCGCACGCGCTCCTCCATGCCGAGGATGCGGATCGCCTCCAGCATGCGTAGCGTGCCCAGTGCGTCGGCGTTGGCGGTGTATTCCGGGGTCTCGAAGCTGACCAGCACGTGACTCTGGGCGGCGAGATTGTAGATTTCGGTCGGCTGCACCTCCTGGACCAGACGGATCAGGTTGGTCGCATCCGTCATGTCGCCATAGTGCAGGTGGAAGCGCGTCGGCGCCTCGTGCGGGTCGACATAGAGATGGTCGACGCGGGCCGTATTGAACGAGGAGGAGCGCCGCTTGAGGCCGTGCACCTCGTAGCCGCGCTCCAGCAGGATTTCCGAGAGATAGGCGCCGTCCTGGCCGGTGGCGCCCGTGATCAACGCGACCTTGCGCGTCATGGTGGCAGCGCCGGGCGGCGGGAGGTCAGACGTGGAACGACTCTCCGCAGCCGCACCGGCCCTTCTCGTTCGGATTGCGGAAGACGAAGCCCGATTCGAACTTGTCCTCCACATAGTCCATCTCGGACCCGACGATGAACATGACCGCGGTCGGGTCGATGAACAGGGTCACGCCCTTCTCTTCGACCTTGTCCTCGAAGCGCTTCTGCTCCTTGGCGTACTCGACCGAGTAGCTCATGCCGGAGCAGCCCTTGGTCTTCACGCCGATCCTGAGGCCCAGGACCGGGTCCTCGGCCTTCGACATCAGCGCCTTGACGCGCGCGGCGGCGGCGTCGGTCAGGGTAATGACGGGGGGTCGTTCCATTTCGGCTTCCCGTTCGTCGGACGTGTCGTAGAGGATATGAGGACGCGTCACCACATGTCCAAGGCGACGCGTGCCTCTTCCGACATGCGTTCCGGCGTCCAGGGCGGATCGAAGGTGAGCGTGACCTCGACTTCGCCGATGCCCTGCACGCCGGCGACCGCGTCCGCCACCATGCCCGGCATCTCCCCCGCCACGGGGCAGCCGGGGGCGGTCAGCGTCATTTCCACCCGGGCGGAGCCGTCCTCGTGGATGTCGAGTTCGTAGATCAGACCCAGATCGTAAATGTTCACCGGAATCTCCGGGTCGTGCACCGTCTTCAGCGCCTCGATCACGATGTCGCGCGGCGCCACCGCCTCGCCCGGCTCCAGCGGCTTGCCGGCGTGCGCGCGGAACTCGGCGTCGTCGCCGGCACCGGTGGGCATGAAGTCGCGCAACGCGTCCGTGGGCATCGTCTACTCCGTCGAAACCTTTTCCTTGCCCGCCATCGCCGCGGTCAGCGTATGCCAGGGCAGGGTCGCGCACTTCACGCGCATCGGGAACTGCCGGATGCCGGCCATGACCTGCAGCCGGTCCATCGACTCGGCGTCGATCGCCGCGTCGCCGGCCTGATCGTACGCGTCGTCCGTGCACATGGCGTGGAAGCGCTCGAACAGCGCCTTCGCCTCCGCCTCGGTCTTGCCTTTCACGATCTCGGTCATCAGCGAAGCCGATGCGGTCGAGATGGCGCAGCCCCGACCCTCGAAGGCGACGTCTTCGATCCGCCGGTCGTCGCCGATGAGGAGATAGACCGTCACCTTGTCGCCGCAGAGCGGGTTGTTGCCGTGCGCTTCGTGCGTGACGTGCTCCGGATGGCGCTTGTTCCGCGGATGCTTGCCGTGATCCAGGATGACCTCCTGGTACAGCTCGCGCAGTTCGTCCATCAGCCGAAGATCCCCCGCACCTGTTCGAGGCCGGCGACCAGCTGGTCGACGTCCTCGCGGTTGTTGTAGACGCCGAGCGAGGCGCGCACCGTGGCCGCCACGTCGTAGCGCTCCATCAGCGGCTGCGCGCAGTGATGGCCGGCACGCACGGCCACGCCGGCACGGTCCAGGATGGTGCCGATGTCGTGCGGATGGGCGCAGTCCAAGAGGAACGAGACGATTCCCGCCTTCTCGCGTGCGCGGCCGACGATCGTCAGCCCCTCCACCGCGTCCAGCCGAGCGGTGAGGTAGGCGGCGAGGGCGGCTTCGTGTGCCGCGATATTGTCCCAGCCCAGCGCCTCGACATAGTCGATCGCGGCACCCAGGCCGATCGCCTCGACGATCGCCGGCGTACCCGCCTCGAAGCGGAAGGGCGGTTCCTTGAACGTCGAGTCCTGCGCCGTCACCGTCTCGATCATGTCACCGCCGCCCTGGTAGGGCGGCATGGCCGCGAGCCGGTCCGCCTTGCCGTAGAGGACGCCGATGCCGGTCGGCCCGTACACCTTGTGCCCGGTGAAGACGTAGAAGTCGGCGTCGAGCGCCTGCACGTCGACCCGCATGTGCGGCGCCGCCTGGCTGCCGTCGACCAGGACCGGCACGCCGCGCGCATGCGCCAGTCGGACGATCTCGGCGACGGGAACGATGGTGCCGATGGCGTTGGAAATGTGGGTGATCGCCGCGAGGCGCGTACGGTCGCTCAGCAGTTCGGCAAAGGCGTCGAGCAGCAAGTTTCCGTCGTCGTCGATCGGCGCGATCTTCAGCACGATGCCCTTTTCGCGCTTCAGCAGGTGCCAGGGCACGATGTTGGCGTGATGCTCCAGGGCCGAGATGATCACCTCGTCGCCCTCGCGCAGGAACGTCCGTCCCCAGCTCGCCGCGACCAGGTTGATGGCCTCGGTCGTGTTCCGCGTGAACACGATCTCGTTCTCGGAAGGCGCGTTCAGGAAGCGCGCGACTTTCCCCCGCGTCCCCTCGAACAGGTCGGTACTGCGCTGGCTGAGATGGTAGACCCCGCGATGGACGTTGGCGTAGGTCTCCTCGTAGGCGGCGCGCATCGCCTCTATCACCTGGTGCGGCTTCTGGGCGCTGGCGCCGCTGTCCAGGAAGGCGAGGCGCTGGCCGTGTACCGGCCGGCCCAGGATCGGGAAATCGGCGCGCACCCGTTCCACGTCGAAGTTCGGCCGCACCGGGGCCGTCGCGGCGGCGAGCGTCATGCCGTTCCTCCCGTGTGCCAGGCCTGCACCTCGGCCGACAGGGCCGTGCGGACCGGCCCTTCGGGCAGGTGCTCCAGCACCTCGTCCAGGAAGGCGCCGACCAGGAGGCCGCGGGCCGCCGCCTCCGGAATGCCGCGGGCGCGCAGGTAGAAGAGCGCGTCGGCGTCGATGTCGCCCGCCGTGGAGCCGTGGCTGCACTTCACGTCGTCTGCATAGATTTCGAGCGCCGGCTTGGCGTCGATCTCGGCGCCGTCGGACAGGAGCAGCGCCCGGTTGAGCTGATGCCCGTCGGTCTTCTGGGCCGGGCGGCGCACGATGATCTTGCCCTGGAAGACGCCGCGCGACTGGTCGCCGAGCACACCGTGATAGACCTGCCGCGAGCGGGCGTGCGGCGCGGTATGGTCGATCAGGCTGGAATGGTCGAGTAGCTGGCGATCGCTGCCGGCATAGACGCCGTCGAGCAGGCATTCGGCACCCGAGCCGCCGACCACCGCCTCGATCTGGTTGCGCGACAGCCGGGCGCCCTTCGACAGGACGACGCTGTGGTAGCGGGCATCCCGTGCGATGTCGACGCGGTTCGCGTGCAGGTGATAGGCCTCCGGGCTCTCGGTCTGGACCTTGACGTGCAGCAGGGCGGCACCCTCGGCGACCGTCACGTCCGTCGCCCCGTTGGCGAGATAGGCGCCGCCGTCCAGGCCCAGATGCCGCTCGACCAGCGTCGCCCGCGCACCTTCGGCCAGGGTCACGACGGAGCGGACATGCACCGCCGGTGGCGTCTCGCCCGGGACCACCAGGTGGAGCAGTTCGATCGGCGCGTCGACGGCGACACCGGCCTCCAGCGACAGCACGATCCCGTCGGTCATGAGCGCCAGGTTGAGGGCCGCCATCGGCTGGTCGTCGCCCTCGGCCGAGGCCGCGAGCAGGCCGGCGACGCGCTCGGGCTCGTCGCGCAGCACGTCGGCGAGCCGACGCAGCGAGGCGCCGCGCGGCAGCCCGTCCATGCGCGAGAGGTCCGGGCGCACCCGGCCGTTGACGACGACCACCCGCGCCGCCGTCTCGGGGAACAGGCTGCGCGGCGCGTCCTGGACGGCGGTACCCGGATCGCCCGCGGCGGCCGAGAAACCGATGCGCGCCAGCGGGCGCAGCGTCGTGTACTTCCACGCCTCGATCTTGTTGTGCGGCCAGCCGACCGCAGCGAAGCGCGCGAGGCCGGCTTCGCGCAGGGCGGCGACGGCGCCGCCTTCGCCGGGGAGTCGCCCGCGGATCGCGGCGAACTGGTCGACGAAGCCCTCCGCGCCCGGGGCTATGCTGTTTTCGCTCATTGTCTGGTCGTCCATACGGGCTCCGGGTCAGGCGGCGTCGAGGAACGCGCCGTAACCCTTCTCTTCCAGTTCGAGCGCCAGTTCCTTGCCGCCCGACTTCACGATCCGGCCCTTGGCGAGCACGTGCACCCTATCGGGCACGATGTAGTCGAGCAGGCGCTGATAGTGGGTGATCACGATCATCGAGCGCTGGGGTGAGCGCAGCCGGTTCACGCCGTCCGCGACGATGCGCAGGGCGTCGATGTCGAGGCCGCTGTCGGTCTCGTCCAGGATCGCCAGCTTCGGGTCGAGCACCGCCATCTGCAGCGCCTCGTTGCGCTTCTTCTCACCGCCGGAGAAGCCGACGTTCACGGCGCGCTTCAGCATCGCCTCGTCGATGCCGAGCTCCTTCGTCTTCGCCCGCACGAGGCGCAGGAACTGCATCGCGTCGAGCTCGCTCTCTCCGCGCGCCTTGCGCATCGCGTTGAGCGCGGTCTTGAGGAAGGTCATGCCGGTCACCCCCGGCAGCTCGACCGGATACTGGAAGGCCAGAAACAGGCCGGCGACGGCGCGCTCCTCGGGCTCCAGCTCCAGCAGGTCGACGCCGTCGAAGACGACCTTGCCGTCGGTGACCTCGTAGCCGCCGCGGCCGGCCAGGGCGTAGGCGAGGGTCGACTTGCCCGAACCGTTCGGGCCCATGATGGCGTGGACTTCGCCGCTGCCGACGGCCAGGTCGATCCCCTGGAGGATCGGCTGGTCCGCGACGCTGACGTGCAGGTTCCTGATTTCGATCATCTTGCATTCCACCTGTTGCGGCGGCTCTTCCCGAACGGGCCGGGGAGGGTGGGTGTTCTGCGATGGAGGACGGGCGTCAGCCGACGCTGCCCTCCAGGCTGATACCGACGAGCTTCTGCGCCTCGACCGCGAACTCCATGGGGAGCTGCTGCAGGACCTCGCGACAGAAGCCGTTGACGATGAGAGAAACCGCGTCCTCCTCGCCGATGCCGCGCTGGCGGCAGTAGAAGAGCTGGTCCTCGCTGATCTTGGAGGTCGTCGCCTCGTGCTCGACCCGTGCGGTGCGGTTCCGGCTCTCGATGTAGGGGAAGGTGTGCGCCCCGCAGCGGTCTCCGATCAGCAGGCTGTCGCACTGGGTGTAGTTGTGCGCGCCGGCCGCCTTCGGCGCCACGCGCACCAGCCCGCGATAGGTGTTCTGCGCGCGGCCGGCCGAGATGCCCTTTGAAATGATGCGCGAGCGGGTGTTCCTGCCCAGATGCACCATCTTCGTGCCGGTATCGGCCTGCTGCATGTGGTTGGTGATGGCGATGGAGTAGAACTCGCCGACCGAATTGTCGCCCTGGAGGATGCAGGACGGATACTTCCAGGTGATCGCCGAGCCGGTCTCGACCTGCGTCCAGGCGATCTTGGAGTTCCGCCCGCGGCAGGCGCCGCGCTTGGTCACGAAATTATAGATGCCGCCGACGCCGTTCTCGTCGCCCGGATACCAGTTCTGAACGGTCGAATACTTGATCTCGGCGTCGTCGAGCGCGATCAGCTCGACCACGGCCGCGTGCAGCTGGTGCTCGTCGCGCATCGGCGCCGTGCAGCCCTCGAGATAGCTCACATAGGAGCCCTCGTCGGCGACGATCAGCGTTCGCTCGAACTGGCCCGTGTTCGCCGCGTTGATGCGGAAATACGTCGACAGTTCCATCGGGCAGCGCACGCCCTTGGGGATGTAGACGAACGACCCGTCGGTGAAGACGGCGGAGTTCAGCGTGGCGAAGAAGTTGTCGCTATACGGAACGACCGTGCCGAGATACTTCCGGACGAGCTCCGGGTGCTTCTGAACCGCCTCGGAAATCGAGCAGAAGATGACGCCGACGTCCTCCAGCTTCTTCTTGAAGGTCGTCGCCACGGACACGCTGTCGAACACGGCGTCGACCGCGACGCCGGCCAGCATCTCCTGCTCGCGCAGCGGGATGCCCAGCTTCTCGTAGGTCTTCAGCAGTTCGGGATCGACCTCGTCCAGGCTCTTCAGCCCGGGCTTCGCCTTGGGCGCCGAATAGTAAAAGGCGTCCTGATAGTCGATCGGCGCGAAGTCCAGCTTGGCCCAGGTCGGCTCGCCCTCGGTGCGCGCCTGCTGCACCCAGTGGCGGAACGCCTTGAGCCGCCATTCCAGCAGCCATTCGGGCTCGTTCTTCTTGGCCGAGATGAACCGAACGATATCCTCGTTCAGGCCCTTCGGCGCGGTGTCCGATTCGATGTCGGTGACGAAGCCGTACTTGTACTTCTGCTCCGCCATCGAGCGGACCTGCTCGATCGTCTCGACGCTGGCGCTCATCGTTTCCGCCCGATCCTCTACGAAATCCTGCCGTGTTCGGCGTCCGCCCGGCCGCGATCCTGCGGGGGTATAGCGCTCCCCGCGGCACCTGCATACGGGCTCAGCATGTCCGCCAGCGTCACCGATTCCAGCGCCGCGCGGATCGCGGTGTTTACCCGGTCCCATCCGCCGCGCATCGGACAGACGGCCTCGACGCCGCACTGCCCCTCCGCGCCGTCGACGCAGGCCGTCAGTGCGACCGGCCCCTCCAGCGCCTCGACCAGATCGGCGACCGACATGGCGGCGGGGCTGCGCGCCAGCGAATAGCCGCCGTGCGCACCACGATGCGACGCGACCAGACCGCCATGCGACAGGCGCTTCAGCACCTGGCTGACCGTCGACGACGGCAGGCCCGTCGCCTCCGCCACCTCCGGTGCCGTCATGACCATGCCCGGCCGTTGCGCCATGTGACCCAGCACCACCACGGCATAGTCGTTCATCTTGCTCAGTCGCAGCATCGCCGCTCCCGGATCCGCGCAATGGGCGGCCAGCAATCCGTACCGCTCGCGTACGGTTTCTAATTGGACCGGAACGCCGGGGCTTTCAAGCGGGTTTTTGAAGCGTTCCAGACTGCACGAAACCTGTCGGGGCACGGATGGTCCGGCGCCGCGCGCCAAGCGTACCAGGACCACGATTCACTCGAAGGAGCTCTGGTGTCATGGCGACGGCCGGGACCGGGAGGGCTGACGATGCCGGCGGCGGGGCCGTCCCGCTACCCTCGCTGGAGGCGATGGGCGACACGCTGCAGTTCGTATGGGCCTATTACGTGGCCGAGTTCGCCACGGCCCGCGCCGCCGACCCGCGGGCGACGGTCGACGTGGAGCATGGCGGCGCCCGGGTGCGCATGCGCATCGAGGCCTTCGCCGAGCGAGGCCGGGCCGCGGGCGAGACGGACCGCACGGTTTACCTCGCCCTCCTATCGGTGGCGGGCGGCGATCCACCCTTCCGCCTGGAGGGGGTCTGCGACCTCGACCCGCCCGATCCCGCCGACCAGCGCCGGGTCGACTGGCAGGCCTTCGGCAACCACGAGTCGCTGGTCGCCTGGATGATTCCCTGGGTCTGGCGGCATGTGGAGGAGGGCGGCGGCTGGATCGAGTTCCCCTGAGGGCCGCCGCCGGCTCATGTACCGCCGCGTCCGCCTCGCCTATCCTGACGGGAAAGCGGGCGAACGGGCGGAGGAGGCCGGAGATGGCGAGACTTCAGGGCAGGACGGCCGCGGTGACGGGCGGCGCATCGGGCATCGGCGAGGCGACGGTACGGCGCCTGGCGGCGGAGGGTGCAGCCGTGGCCTTCGCCGACCGCGACGGCGACGGCGGCCGGCGCGTCGCCACCGAGGTCGAGGCGGCCGGGGGCAGGGTCCTGTTCGTCGAGGCGGACGTCGGCACGGAGGCGGCCTGCGCCGACTTCGTCGAGCGCGCGGCCGAGGCGCTCGGCGGGCTCGACATACTGGTAAACAACGCCGGCATCCGCCTATACCAGACGGTGGTCGAGGCGAGCGCGGAGAGTTGGGACGCGCTGCTCGCCGTCAACCTGAAGAGCTATGCGTTCTGCGCCAAGGCGGCCATTCCGGTCATGCGCGCGCGGGGTACGGGGAGCATCGTCAACGTCGCCTCCGTGCGCTCCGTCGTCGCCGGCGCCAGGACCGTGCAGTACGACACGGCGAAGGCCGCGATCGCCGGGCTCACGCGCGGCATGGCGATGGATCACTCGCCGGAGGGGATCCGCGTCAACGCCGTCTGCCCCGGGCCGATCTTCACCCCGTTCCACGCCCGGCGGATCGAGGCCGCGGGACAGACGGTGGAGGGCTATCACGCCGACGCCGCCGGGCGCACCATGCTGCGGCGCGCGGGTACGGCGGAGGAGGTGGCCGCCTGCATCCTGTTCCTGGCGTCCGACGATGCGTCCTACGTCACGGGTTCGATGCTGTTCGTCGACGGCGGCATGACCGTCATGTGAGCCGTGCGCCCCGGTCCGGATCGCCGCGACAACCTGCCCTATTCTTCCCGCGCCTGCGGCGGCAAGATAACGCGACAGGAGCCCGGTACCGTCAGGGGCCGTTGCGATGTTCGGATATGACGCCGTCGAACTGGCGCGCTTCCAGTTCGCGTTCACCGTCGCCTACCACATCGTCTTTCCCGCATTTTCGATCGGACTCGCCAGCTATCTCGCGGTCCTCAACGGCCTGCATCTCTGGACGGGCCGCGACCTGTATCTGCGCTCGTTCAACTACTGGAAGATCATTTTCGCCGTGACCTTCGGCATGGGGGTCGTGTCCGGGATCACCATGTCCTACCAGTTCGGCACCAACTGGTCGGTCTTCTCCGACAAGGCGGGGCCGGTGATCGGGCCCCTGATGGGCTACGAGGTCCTGACCGCCTTCTTTCTGGAGGCGGGGTTCCTCGGCGTGATGCTGTTCGGGCGCGAGAAGGTCGGGCCGCGCCTGCATTTCGTCGCGACCTTCGTCGTCGCCATCGGCACGCTCGGTTCCGCCTTCTGGATCCTCAGCGTCAATTCCTGGATGCACACGCCCGCCGGCTTCGGCGTGAACGCGGTCGGGCAGTTCGTGCCGACCGACTGGTGGGCGGTGATCTTCAACCCGTCCTTCCCCTACCGCCTCGTCCACATGGTCTTCGCCGCCTACCTCACGACGGCGTTGGTCGTGGGCGCGGTCGGCGCCTGGCACCTGCTTCGCGACCGGGGCGATGCCGGCGCGCGCATCATGTTCTCCATGGCCATGGGCATGCTGATCGTGGTGGCGCCCCTGCAGATCCTCGCCGGCGACCTGCACGGCCTCAATACGCTGGAGCACCAGCCCGCCAAGGTCGCGGCTATGGAGGGCCACTACGAGACCCAGCGCGGCGCGCCGCTCATCCTGTTCGGCATCCCCGACGACGAGGCCGAGACGACCCGCTGGGCGGTGGAGGTCCCAAAGCTCGGCTCGCTGATCCTGACCCACTCGCTCGACGGGGAGGTGAAAGGACTGAAGGAATGGGCGCCGGAGGATCGGCCGCGCGCCTTCCTCGTCTTCTGGTCCTTCCGCGTGATGGTCCTGATCGGCTTCGCCATCCTCGGCCTCGCCGCCTGGGCGCTGTGGCGGCGCTGGCGCGGCGGCCTCTACGAGAGCCGCGGCCTGCTGCGCGCGGCGGTCTTCATGGGTCCGATGGGCTTCGTCGCCGTCATCGCCGGCTGGATCACGACGGAGGTGGGGCGGCAGCCCTGGACGGTGTACGGCCTGCTGCGCACCGTCGACAGCGTGGCGCCGCTGGAGGTGGAGGCCGTCGCCGCCTCGCTGATCGGCTTCATCGTCGTCTATTTCGCGGTCTTCGGCGCCGGCACCTTCTACATCCTGCGGCTCATGGCGAAGCCGCCGGAGGCAGGGCCCCGCGTCGAGGACATCGGGCCGACCAGAACCGCGGGCATCACGCCGGCGCCCGCGGTCGATCGCGACTTCATCCCGGCGGACTGAGGAGGCGCGCCATGCCGTTCGATCTCGCCTTCATCTGGGCCGGGCTGATCGCCTTCGCGGTCCTCGCCTACGTCGTGCTCGACGGGTTCGACCTCGGCGTCGGCATCCTCTTCCCCTTCATGGTGGGCGAGGAGGGCAAGGACCTCGCGATGAACACGGTCGCCCCGGTCTGGGACGGCAACGAGACCTGGCTCGTTCTGGGCGGCGGCGGCCTGCTGGCGGTATTCCCGCTGGCCTATGCCGTCGTCATGCCGGCCCTCTACGCGCCGATCATCGTCATGCTGCTGGCCCTCGTCTTCCGCGGCGTCGCCTTCGAGTTCCGCTGGCGCACCAGACGCGGCAAGTTCGTCTGGGACATCTCCTTCTTCGGCGGCAGCCTGCTGGCCGCCTTCGCCCAGGGCGTCGCCCTCGGTGCGCTGGTCCAGGGGATCGCGGTGGCGGACCGCGCCTATGCCGGCGGCAACTGGGACTGGCTGACCCCCTTCTCGATCCTGACGGGCGTGGCGCTCGTCGTCGGGTATGCGCTCCTCGGCGCGACTTGGCTCGTGATGAAGACCGAGGGCTACGTCCGGACCCGGGCGGAGCGCTTCGCCTGGATAACCGGGCCCGCCACCCTCGTTCTGATCGGCGTGGTCAGCCTGATCACGCCCTTCCTCGACCCGCGCTATCTCGACCGCTGGTTCGACATGCCGAACCTGCTGTTCACCGTCTGGGTGCCGATACTCCTGGTCGTCGCCGCACTGGCCTTCGTGAAGGGGCTGCGCGAGGGGCGCGACACCTGGCCCTTCCTCGCCGCACTCGCCATGTTCGCACTGTCCTTCGTCGGGATCGGCATCAGCTTCTATCCCTACATGGTGCCGCCTTCGCTCACCATCTGGGACGCCGCCGCACCCGACGAGAGCCTCTGGTTCCTCATGGTAGGGGCGATCGTGCTGGTGCCGCTGATCCTGCTCTATACCGGCTACGCCTACTGGGTCTTCCGCGGCAAGGTCGATCCCTCCCAGGGCTATCACTGATGATCCGCGCCTCCGCGGGGGTGCGCCGGCTCCTCTGGTTCGCGGCGCTCTGGCTGGCCGGCGTGGCGGCCGTCACGCTGGTCGGCCTCGCCATCCGTGCGGTCCTGGCCTGACCCGCCGCGGGGGTTCAGCCCGTGCCTGCCGGCGCCGGCACGGGCTGCCGCGTCGATTGTTCGTTGAAGACATAGCGTTCACCGGGATCCGGCACGATGACCGCCGCCCTCCTGCCGCGGGCGGACGGCATCCACGGTTCGTGCGGACCCCTTAGCTGGCGTTGCGGTAGGAGAACTCGGCCGCGCTCTCCGCTTCCGTCGGGTAGACTCCCGCCAGCACCTCGTCGAAATGCCGCCGCACCGCGTCGTTGCAGCCGCAGGCCATGCCGTGCAGTGCGTCCAGATCGGCGACATGCACCCCGCCGCGGCGCGTCACCAGGACGCCCTGCTCCTTCAGCGTGCGCACGACGCGGCTGATATAGCTGCGGCCGACCCCCAGCATCGAAGCCAGCTGCTCCTGCGTCAGCGGCACGTCGTGGTCTCCGGTCCGCTCGATCGCGCTGACGAGCCATTTCGCGGTGCGCTGCTCGATCGAATGGACCGCGTTGCAGGCGACCGACTGGAATATCTGCGCGACCACACAGTCGGCATAGCGCGCGAACAGGTGACGCAGCGCCGGCGAGCGCATCTTCGCCTCCTCGAGGTCTCGCGCCTCCAGCCGGTACGCCCGGCCGGAGAACTGCACGGCGGCGCGCGCATAGGCCGGCAGGCGGCCCTGGCTGACAATGCCGCCGAGGGCGCCCTCGCGGCCGATGAGCGTCGTCTCGATGCCCTCGCCGCTCTCCAGCAGCACGACGAAGGAGATCAGCGTGGGGCCGCACGGGAAGTAGACGAAACGGACATGGTCGCCCGGCTCGTAGAGAACGGTCCCGGACGCCAGTGTCGTCGACTGTAGATGCGGCCGGATCAGCGTCGCGTCCTCCGGGCGCAATGCCCGGAGCAGGTTGTTCCCGAGCGGTTCTTCCGCTGCCTCCTCGACGGAGCGGATCCGATGCGAAGCCAGCTTCATGCGCACCTCCATGGTCGACTGAGGAAACGACGCCCCGCTACCAGGGTTTCACGCGCCGGCTCGCCTATGTGCACAAGTGCGCAGACGGGCGAGGACATGACGTTTAATCTCGCCGTCGTTCCATTGGCGGAACCACGCAGGGTCCAGCGCAGGAGGGGTGCCGGTGCGTCTTCGTACGCGTCCATGACCAGGGGCCTCCGAACAACCGCCGGTTTCAGCCGATGACGTTCTCGTCGACCCGCGAAGGGCTTCGTCTGCGCACGATCCTGAACGCGATTCCGCAAATGGTCTGGTCCACCCGGCCGGACGGCCATCTCGATTTCTTCAACGACCGCTGGTACGAATTCACGGGCGTTCCGGTCGGATCGACCGACGGCGAGGGCTGGAACGCCATCGTCCATCCGGACGATCAGGCTCGCGCCTGGGAGCGCTGGCGCCGCAGCCTTGCGACCGGCGGGACCTACGAAATCGAGTACAGGCTGCGCCACCACACCGGCGCCTATCGCTGGACGCTGGGACGGGCGCTGCCCGTTCGCGACGCCGCGGGCGCGATCGAGCGCTGGTTCGGCACCTGCACCGACATCGACGATCTGAAGCAGGCACAGAGCCGGTCGAGCACTCTCGCGGCGATCGTCGAGCACGCGCGCGACTTCGTCGGTATCGTCGACATGGACGGCAGGGTCGAATACTTGAACCCGGCCGGGCGGCGCCTGATGGGGATCGCGCCGGAAAGCGACCTTCGTGCCACGCCGATCCGCGCGTTCTTCACGGCGGAGAGCCGCGACGCGCTGGAGCGGCTCGTCCTGCCGGCGGTGCAGGAGACCGGCTACTGGGAGGGCGATCTCTCCTTTCGGCCTGTGTCGGACGAACAGCCTATCCCGGCTCTCTTCAACCTGTTCCCGGTGCGCGACGGCGCGGACAGGCTTCTCGGCTATGCGACCGTCAGCCGCGACCTGCGCGAGCGCAAACGGTTCGAGGAGGCGCGCGAACTGATCGCGCGCGAACTGTCGCACCGGATCAAGAACATCTTCGCGGTGGTCTCCAGCCTCGTCATGCTGTCGGCCAGGGGCGAGCCCGCTGCCCGCCCGTTCGCCCAGGCGGTGCGCGCGCGTATCGAGGCGCTCGCGCAGGCCCACGAATATGTGCGCCCGCACAGCCCCGCCTCGCGGCCCGCGGAGGCGCGGCAGACGGTGGAGGGGCTGCTGAGCCGGCTGCTGGCGGCCTACCAGGAGGCCGGCGGCGAACGGATCGCGATCGGCGGGCCGGACGTGCCGGTCGGCGTGACCTCCGCCACGGCGCTGGCGCTCGTCGTCCACGAACTCGCCACCAACGCGATCAAGTACGGCGCCCTGTCGGTCGCCGGCGGCACGATCGCGCTGGACGCCGAACTGGCCGGCGACCGCTACACCCTGACCTGGCGCGAGCGGGGCGGGCCCGCCGTCACCGGGCCGCCACAGCGATTCGGCTTCGGCACCATGATGGCCGAGCGCGTCGCCTCGGCCCAACTCGGGGCGGAGATCTGCCACGACTGGGCCGAGTCCGGCCTCGTCGTCACGATGACGATGGCGGTCGATCGGCTGGCGCGTTAGCCCTGGTCAGGGCTGCTGCGGGGACCAGCGGTAGACCCCCTGCGCCGTCCCGCCCATCAGCACCCGCCCCTCGTCTGCGGTCAGGCGATCCGTCACCCGGAAGGCGTCGACCCCCTGGGCGTAGGTCAGCAGGCCGACGGCGCGCGTCCAGTCCGTGCCCCACATGCAGCGCCCGATGCCGAAGGCGTCGAAGATGCGGCCGAGCGGGTCCCAGATGTCGCGATAGGGAAAGGGCTCGCGCGACAGGGTGCAGGCGCCGGTGATCTTCACCCGGACGTTGGCGTGGGGGGCGAGCTTCAGGAGCGCCGCCAGATCGGCGAAGGGCTCCGCCGGGGCGGGCGGCTCGAAGGGCTGCTGGATGCCCAGGTGATCGATCACCAGCACCGTGTCCGGATGCCGTCCCGCGAGGCGGTCGACCTGGCCCAGGCGTCCGGCGCAGAGCAGATTGACCGGCAGGCCGTGCCGGCCCGCGGCATCCAGAACGCGCGCGATGCCGGGGTCTTCCGGGTCGGTCGACACGCCGCGCGTCATCATGATGCGCACGGCCACCGCGCCCTCGGTCGCGGCCCAGTCGACGACGGTATCGGCCACGGCGGGATCCGACGGGTCGACCGGCTTCACCAGCGCGAAGCGGCCCGGATAGGCCGCATGGACCTCAAGGGCGTAGCTCGCGTCGTAGCGGTACATCGTGTAGGGCGAGACCAGGATGGCGCCGTCGACACCCACCGCGTCCATCGCCGCCACCATGTCCGCGCCGGTCACTTCCGGCGGTCCGTGCAGGACGTCCACCCAGGGGCGGCCCGGATGGTCGCGTTCATAGCAATGGACCTGGGCGTCGATCGTCGTCATGGCCGTTCCTCCCGCCGCTTCTGTTCAGTTCCCGTCGCGATGGTGCACACTTCCTCGGCGGGCGGAAGGCCGTGGTGCGCAGCAGGGAGATCGGAATGGATCGGCAGTGGGACGTGGTGGTCGTCGGCGCCGGCGCGGCCGGCCTGTCCGCCGCCCGCGAAGCGGCCGCGGCCGGTCTGTCCTGCGCCTGCATCGATCCGCTGGGCGCGGGGGGCTTGGTCATGAACCTGGGCCCGGTTCGCGACTGCCCAGAAGCCGCGGCGGCCGCGACGGGCGCCGACCTCGCGGCCAGCCTGATGGAAGAGGCGATGGAGGCGGGGGCCGAACTGGTGTTCGGCGAAGTCTCGGCGCTGACGGTCGCCCACGGATCGGGCGGAATGCGCTGGCGCGTGCGGACGGACGGGGAGGAACACGGCGCACGCGCCGTGATCGTCGCGACCGGCCTGTCGGCCGGCTCGCTCGGCATCGCCGACGAGGCGCGTTTCGCCGGCCGCGGCCTGTCGCACTGCGCGGCCTGCGATGGCCCGCTGTTCGCAGGCGAGAGCGTCGTCGTCGCGGGCGACGACCGTTGGACCGTCGCCGAAGCGGAGGAACTCGCGCGCGTTGCCGGCCGGGTTACGCTGGTGGGTGACCGCGCCGCCCTCGGCCCGGCGGCGGAGCGGCTGGCCGCCGCCGGCCGGATCGCCTTCGTGCCGGGCCGAATCGTCGGGCTCGCGGGGGAGGGCGGCCTGGAACAGGTCTCCGTCGCCGCCGACGGCGAGGTTCGGGCGATCGATGCCGCCGGCCTATTCGCCTATCTGGGCCGACGGCCCGCGCTCGATTTCGCCGCCGGCCAGCTGCCGCGGGACGGGGCCGACCGCATAGTGGTGGACGAGGCCGACATGGCCTGTGTACCGTTCCTGTTCGCGGCAGGGGACGTGCGGGCGGGCTCCCCCGAAACCGTGTCCGCGGCGATCGCGGACGGGCGTCGGGCGGGCCGCGCTGCGGCGTCGACGCTGTCGCGGTAGAGTGTCGTCGAGCAAAGGAGGACGTGCCGATGCGCATCGTGAACCCCAGTTTCGGCCTGGCGCCGGCCGGGGCGGAGCAGATAGAGGTCCGGCCGGTCGACTGGCGCCGCGACCCGATAGCCCTCTTTACCAACTCGAAGCCGAACGCCCAGGAACTGCTCGAAGGCGTCCGCACGCGTCTCGGCGGCGTTCGGCCGCTCGACGGCATAGAGTTCGTCCACAAGGACAGCGCCAGCCAGCCGGCACCGGCCGCCGTCATCGAGCGCATATCGCAGAACTACCGCGTAGCCCTGCTGGCGCTGGCCGATTGAGGCTCCTGTTCGTCGTGGAGTTTCCATGACTCGGTAGAACTGGAGAAGCGGGGCGTCACCAGTATCGTGATCGCCACGGAGACGTTTCGGCCGCTGGTGCTGGCGCAGGCCAGGGCACGCAAGATCACGCCGAAGCTGGTCGTCGTGAAGCATCCCGTCGGCGGGCTGAACGCCGCCGAACTGGAGAGTCGGATCGAGCAGGCGATGAGCGGCCTGAGCGAGTTGATCGGCGATTGACCATGGACGACGGTCCGGGACGGACGCGCGGCACGGGGCCGCGCGCCCGCGCCGGCTGCTGGAGTGCGCGACGATGCAGGACCAGGCCGAAGCGGAGTTCCTCGATCTCGGCGACCTCGATCCGGAGGCGTGGAACGAGTTCGCCCAGGAGCAGGGCTGGAGCGACGGCATGCCGCTGATCCCGCCCACCGAGGCGGCGGTGGCCCGTTTCGTCGATCTCTGCCGGGGCGACAACGAGTCGTTCGCGCCGATCTCGCCGCGCCAGGTCGTGCCCACCATGCACAGCCTCGCGGCCAACGCCGTGATGGCGGGGTGCCGGCCGGAATACTTCCCGGTCGTCCTGGCCGCACTGCGCGGCGTTCTGCAGCCCGCCTACAATCTGCACGGCACGCTGGCGACGACGCATCCCTGCGCGCCGGTGGTCATGATCAACGGCCCGCTGCGCGGCACGCTCGGCATCAACTGTTCCAGCAACTGCTTCGGCCAGGGCACGCGCGCCAACGCGACCATCGGCCGGGCGCTCGAACTGATCCTGCTGAATGTCGGCGGCGCCAAGCCAGGCGTCATGGACCGGGCGACCCAGGGCTCGCCGGCGAAATACGCCTTCTGTTTCGGTGAGAACGAGGAGGAGAGCCCCTGGGCGCCGTATCACGTCCGGCGCGGCTTCGACGCCTCGGACAGCGTCGTGACCGTGATGTCGGGGGAGGGGCCGCACAACATCAACGACCACGGCAGCACCACCGCGGAGGGCATCCTCGTCACCCTGTCGCAGAGCATCGCCCAGCCGGGGTCGAACCTGATCTACGGCAAGGGCCCCTTCCTGCTGGTGCTCGGGCCCGAGCACGCCGCCACCCTCAAGCGCGACGGGCTGAGCGCGGAGGACGTCCGCGACGAGATGTTCCGGCGCGCGCGGGTCCATGTGTCGCGCGTCTCGAAGGAGAACCAGGCGCAGTATGCGGCGTCGGGGAAATACCCGGAGGACGACCATTATACGGTCTGCCCGGCGGCCGAGGACATCCACGTCATGGTGGCCGGCGGTCCGGGCAAGCACTCGGCCTACATCCCCTCGTTCGGCGGTACCGCGGTCTGTTCGGTGCGCGTGGCCGCCGCGGCGGCCTGAGGCCGCCGCATGGACGGAACCGACGATCTGCCCGTCTTCGACGATGACGATCCGTGGGAGGCGGTCGAAGCCGGGCTGGCGGCGGCCGACATCGGCGACGGCCTGCCGGTCGTGCCGCCGACCCGCCGCCGCCTCGACGCGATGCTGGCGGCGGTGCGGGAGCCCGACCGCTCGTTCGGGCCCGTGCCGCCGCTCTTCGGCGACCTCACGCCGCGCGCGGTCGCCTATCACTGCGTCCTGGCCGGATGCCGGCCGGCCGAACTGCCGGTCGTGCTGACGGCGGTCGCGGCGGCGCTGGAACCGGCGTTCAACCTGCTGGGCATCCAGACGACGACCGGCACGCCCACGGTCGCCGTCGCCGTTCACGGGCCGCTCGCGGCCAGGCTCGGCATGAACGCCGGCACCAACTGCCTCGGCCCCGGCAACCGCGCCAATGCGGCCGTCGGCCGCGCCGTGCAATTGGTGCTGGTGCATGTAGGCGGCGCCCGGCCGGGGATCGGCGACATGGCCACCATGGGCCAGCCCGGCAAATACGCCTTCTGCTTCGCCGAAAGCGGGGACCCGGCGTTTCCGCCGCTCCACGTCCGCCGCGGCCTGTCGCCGGAGGTGGGTGCCGTCACCGTGATGGGCGTGTCGGGCACCGCGGAGATCCTGCCGGCCGACGGCCGCGACACGACGGAGGCGATCCTGGCGCCGGTCGCGGTCGCGATGGCGGCCGGCCGGCGCCTCGGCGGCCCCGCGATCCGCCGCCCGCCGGGGGAGCAGGTCTTTCTGCTGCCGCCCGAACTGGTCGGCCTGCTCGCGGGCCACGGCTGGGGCCTCGCGGAGACCCGGCGCTATCTCCACGCCGCACGCTGCACGCTCCACCTTGGCGACGCCGCGGCCGAGGACGCAGCCCTCCCCGTGGCCGCGTCGCCCGAGGACATCCACCCCATCGTCACCGGAGGCCCCGGCATCAAGATGACCTACCTGCCGCTCTGGATGGGCGGTACCCGCACCGTGACCCGGCCGATCCTGGATCCTTGACGGTCGTCCCGGCGTGTGGGTCTGTCGTGGCTCGATGCCAAGGGAGGCTGCTCGATCGACGAGTCCTTGCTGGAGTGCGCGCGCATCGCTTCAGAGATCAATCTGGCGAGAGACGCCGAGCGGCTGCCGCAGCGGTCGGCTGGAGATCTGAGGCGTCTCCTCGCATGACGATCGGAGGGCTCCTCGGCCGCTTCGATGCTCCCGGTCGAAACAAGCCGCCCGCCCCACCGGCGCTACCGCCCCGTCTGCCAGCGGGTGGCGGCCGCGTCGTCGGTCTCGCGGGCGTCGACCCCGCGCTCGCCCGCCGGCGTCTCCTCCAGCTTCCAGAAGGGCGCCCTGGTCTTCAGCCAGTCGATCAGGAAGGCGCAGGCATCGAGCGCGGCCTGGCGGTGTGCGGAGGCCGTCGCGACCAGGACGATCGGCTCTCCCGGCTCCAGCCGGCCGTAGCGGTGGACGATCAGGCTGGCGTCGAGCTGCCAGCGCCGGTTCGCTTCCGCCTCGATCCGCTCCAACTCGCGCTCGGTCATTCCGGGATAATGTTCCAGCGTCATGGCGGTGACCGACGTCCCGTCGCCCAGCATGTCGCGCACCAGGCCGAGGAAGCAGGCCACGCCGCCGATGCCGTGGTCGCCGGCGGTCAGGGCCGCCAGTTCCGCCCCGGTGTCGAACGGTTCGCGCTGCACCCGGATCACCGCCTCATCCTCCGGTCACGGGCGGGAACAGCGCCACCTCGTCGCCCGGGCGGACGGGATGGTCCGCGGTCACGTGCTCCTGGTTGACCGCGGCGCGCACGACGCCACGATTCGCGAGCGCCTCGGCGTGGCGCGGACTGCGCTGCGCCAGCCAGTCGATCAGCGCACCGACGGTGGCGACATGCGGCGGCGGCGCGACCTCTTCCTCGCCGACGCCGGCCTTGCTCCTGAGCCAGGCGAAATAGAGGATTCTCATCGCCGCCCCGCGCTCCCAACCGCGGGCTTCGCCGCCGGGGGGGGCACGGCCGGCGTTGGGGCCGGCGGCGGCTCCGCGCCCGGCGTGACGTAGCGTGCCGAGGCGCGCAGATAGTCCCAGCCCGTGACGAGGGTCAGGATCGCGGCGGTCCAGAGCCCGACATCGCCGATGAACTGGACCGGAATTGCGGCCGGGCCGCTGTCGCCGACAATCAGGAAGCCGATCGCCACCATCTGAATCGATGTCTTCCATTTGGCGAGGCGGCTGACCGGCAGCCCGACCTGCAGGCCGGCCAGAAACTCCCGCAGTCCCGAGACCAGGATCTCGCGGCAGAGGATGATCAGGGCGGGGATCACCGAAAGCCCGTGAATGCGGTCGAAGGCGACCAGCATCAGGATCACGGCTGCGACCAGCAGCTTGTCCGCAACGGGATCGAGGAACCGGCCGAAGGCCGACTGCTCGCGCAGCGTGCGGGCGAAATAGCCGTCGAGATAATCGGTGATCGCCGCGGCCGAGAAGACGACGCAGGCCAGCCACTGCCATTCCCGCCCCTCCACGTAGAAGAGGGCGACGATCACCGGGATGGCGAGCACGCGGGAGATCGTGAGCAGGTTCGGGATGCTCGTTATCATGGCCTGCCTCGGCCCTCGGCTCGGGAGAGGCTCATCTTAGCCCTGCGGATGAAAGTGGTCATAAACCTTTTTCGCGACGGAACTGTTGATGCCGGGCACGGCCTCGAGGTCGGTGAGGCCGGCGCGCGCCACTCCCCTGGCCGAACCGAAATGATGGAGCAGCGCGCGCTTGCGCGCCGCGCCGATGCCGGCGATCTCGTCCAGGGTGGACCGCCCGATCGCCTTTGTGCGTCGGGCGCGGTGGGTGCCGATGGCGAACCGGTGCGCCTCGTCCCGCAGGCGCTGGAGGAAGTAGAGCGTGGGATCGTTGGGCGGCAGGCCGAAGGGCGGCGGCCCGGTCAGGAAGAAGCGCTCCCGCCCCGCGTCGCGATCCGGGCCCTTGGCGATGGCGACCAGCGCCAGGTCGCCGATCCCGAGATCGTCCAGTACCTGCCGCGCGGCGTTCAGCTGGCCCAGGCCGCCATCGACCAGGACGAGGTCGGGCCAGGTGTCGCCGGATCGGTCGGGGTCCTCCTTCAGGGCGCGGCCGAAGCGGCGTGACAGCACCTCGCGCATCATCCCGTAATCGTCGCCGGGCGTGATCTCGCCGGGCTCCAGTCCGGAAGGGTCGGGAGACGCGACCGCGCCGCCCGCGGTGCGGATGTTGAACTTGCGGTAGGCGCTCTTCATCAGGCCTTCGGGGCCGGCGACGATCATGCCGCCGACGGCCAGCGTGCCGCCGATATGGCTGTTGTCGTACACCTCGATGCGCTGGGGCGGTGCCGGCAGGTCGAAGGCGGCGGCCACGCCGTCCAGGAGGCGGCGCTGGCTGGAACTCTCCGCCATCCGCCGGCCCAGCGCCTCGCGGGCGTTCAACTGCGCCTGCTCGATGAGCTTGCGCTTCGGGCCGCGCTGCGGCCGCTCGATGCGCACCGCATGGCCCGCCTGGAGCGTCAGCGCCTGGGTGAGCAGATCGGTCTCCGCCAGCGGGTGCGACACGAGCACGAGGCGCGGCGGCGGGCGGTCGCTGTAGAACTGGCCGACGAAGCCGGCGAGCAGTTCGTCCGCCTCCAGGTTCTGGGCGTGCGCCGGGAAATAGGCGTGGTTGCCGAAATTCTGCCCGCCGCGGAAGAAGAACACCTGGACGCAGCCCTGGCCGCCCTCCTGGTGCAGCGCCACGACGTCGGCGTCGCCCAGGCCTTCGACGTTGATGTCCTGGTGCGCGCTGACATGGGCGAGGGCGCGGAGGCGGTCGCGGTAGAGGGCGGCGCTCTCGAAGTCCATGGCCTCGCTCGCCGCCTCCATCTGGCGGGACAGCGTCTCCTGGATCGCCCGGCTCTCGCCCTTGAGGAAGCCGTGCGCCTGTTCGACCAGCGCCGCATAGTCCCCGGGCGAGATTCGCCCGACGCAGGGCGCGGAGCAGCGCTTGATCTGGTGCAGGAGGCAGGGGCGGGTGCGCGCCTTGAAGATCGCGTCGGAGCAGGAGCGCAGCAGGAAGGCGCGCTGCAGTGCGGTCAGGGTCCGGTTCACCGCCCCGGCCGAGGCGAAGGGACCGAAATAGTCGCCCTTCTGGGTGCGCGCGCCGCGGTGCTTGGTGACCTGCGGCCAGTCGCCGTCCCCCGTCAGCAGGATGTGCGGG
>JBKBLL010000032.1:0-22367 GCA_046296375.1 Alphaproteobacteria bacterium
CGTCCGTGGCCATCCTGCCGCGGTGCGTTCAGACGGTACCTTCAGGTGGCGCGGGGCCGGCGGCCTTCGATCGGATAGGCTGGATCGTTGTAGCCCGGGGTCGAGGGGTGACCGGGGGCGACCAGGGAGTCGACCAAGGCTTCGTCCTCCGCCGTGAAGCGGTAGGCGAGCGCGCCCAGATAGTCGTCCAGGTGCGCAGCGGTGCGCGGGCCGGCGATGGTGCCGGTGACCAGGGCGTTGTTCAGCACCCAGGCGGTGGCGAACTGGCTCGCGGTGATCCCGCGGCTCTCCGCGTGCGCCTTCAGCCGATCGGCCACCGCCATGGATTCGGGCCGCCATTCGGTCTGCATCATGCGCGTGTCGCGGCGCGCCGCGCGGCTGCCTTCCGGTGGGGGAGCGTCCGCGCGGTACTTGCCGGAGAGGATGCCGCGCGCGACCGGGCTGTAGGGGAAGACGCCCAAGCCGAAATGGGCGCAGGCCGGCAGGTGCTCGGTCTCCGGCATCCGGTTGACCGCGTTGTAGTAGGGCTGGCTGACCACCGGCCGGTCGATCCCGAGGCCGTCGCAGATGCGGCAGATCTCCGCGAGGCGCCAGGAACGGTAGTTGGAGACGCCGAAATAGCGGATCTTGCCCTGCCGGACGAGGTCACCCATCGCGCGCACCGTCTCCTCCAGCGGCGTGCCGTGGTCCTCCTTGTGGAGATAGTAGACGTCGATATGGTCGCTCCCGAGACGGCGCAGGCTGTGCTCGACCGCCTGCATCATCCATTTGCGCGACAGGCCGCCGCCGTTCGGTCCCTTGCCGACGGGGTTGGCGAGTTTGGTCGCGATCACCCACTGGTCGCGCTCGGCCCCGACGGCGCGGCCAACGACCTCCTCCGACCGCCCGCCATTATAGGCGTCGGCCGTGTCGATGAAGTTGATGCCGGCGTCGCGCGCCGTGCCGATGATCCGCAGAGAATCCGCCTCGTCGGTCGGGCCGCCGAAGTTCATGGCGCCGAGGCAGAGGGGCGACACCTTGAGGCCGCTGCGGCCGAGCTTGCGGTAGTCCATCGGAGTCTCCGTGATGTTCCGGGGCGTTCGGTCAGAGCGGATCGGCAATCTGCCCGGCGGCGGGCTCGCCGACCAGCCATTCCATGCGATGGCCGGCGCCGGGGCCGCGGGCGAGTGTGCGGACCAGCCAGGGGAGCAGGCCGCCGATCTCCATGTCCATCCGCCAGGGCGGGTTGATCAGCGCGAGGCCGCAGGCGGAGAGCTTCTCGTCCGGCCGCACCCCGGCGACCGCGAGTTCGACGAGAAGCGTGCGTGGAAGGGCGAGAGCGCGCAGCGCGGCGGCGAAGGCGTCCGCCTCCGTGCGGTCCTTGACCGGATACCAGAGCAGATAGACGCCGGTCGCCCAGCGCCGGTGCGCCTCGGCAAGGCCGCGCAGCAGGCGTCCAAACTCGTCCGGCTTCTCGAACGGCGGGTCGACCAGGACGACGCCGCGCCGCTCCTTCGGCGGCAGGAACGCCTTGAGCGCGGTCCAGCCGTCGCGGGCGTGGATCGTCGCGCGCCGGTCGCCGGCGAATTCGGCGGCGAGGGTCTCGGCATCGCGCGGGTGCAATTCGAGGGCGACGAGCCTGTCACCCGGGCGCAGCAGGTCCACGGCGAGGCGTGGCGAGCCCGGATACCAGCGCGGTGCCGCCGCGGTCGCGGTCGGGTCGGCGGCGTTGATCCGCCGGACGCAGTCGATATAGGGGGTGAGGGCGGGTGGCCGGTCGGTGGCGTCGAGGACGCGCAGGATGCCGTGGTGCGCTTCCCCGGTGCGGCCGGCCTCGGCGGCGGCGAGGTCATAGGAACCGGCACCGGCATGGGTGTCGATCACCACGAACGGCTTGCCCTTGCGCTTGAGGCGCTCGACCGTCAGCGCGAGGACGGCGTGTTTCAGGACGTCGGCAAAATTGCCGGCGTGGTAGGCGTGCCGGTAGTTCATGGCGCCTATCTACGGCGCCGGCTGCCGGCACGCCACCCCGGCTTGCAGAGACGTGGACCCTAGGTCGACGCCCGGCTGGTCAGAACGATCGCGACACGGAGAAGATGGCCCGGGCGTCGCAGATCTTGCGGCACTCGGACTTTTTGAGATCGGTATCGGTGTAGGACAGCTTGAGGTCGGCGATGCCTTCGAGCGCGTAGCTGATGCTGACCGACCAGTCGAGATAGTCCGGCACGCCGAACGTGCCGTTGTCCTTGATCCACTGATGACCGATATGGCCGCCGAGTTCGAAGCCGTGGGGCAGCGGTACGGCCAGTTCGCCCATCAGGTAGAAGGCATCGTTGCTGCCGCCGAAATAGTTGGGCGACCAGTTCAGGCTGGCACCCGCGGTGACGACGTCGAAATCGTAGCTGGCGCCGAGCTTTGCCTCGAAGAAATCGTAGTCGAGGCGCCGCTTGGCACCCGGATAGGTGTAGTAGATACCGCCGACGTCCAGAGTCAGCGCGCCGAAGGTGGGGCGCCAGCCGGCATAGTAGTCCAGTTCGATATGGGCCTGGTCGCCGTCGCCGAAGTTGACGTTGGATGCCCAGGTGCCGATGTAGATGCCGCTCTCGTGCTCCCAGTCGAAGCCGCCCTGGATGGTCGGGTTCTCGTCGGTCTGCGAGATGCCGCGGAAGGTGTAGTCGGTTCCGATCGATACGTTCGCCGAGAACGTGCCGGGGATGGGCGACTGGTCGGCCCGCGCCGACCCCGTCGTCCCCACCGCCAAGGCCGCGGCGGCGATGCCCGCAGCCATGGTGGCTGCAATCGCGGCGGTTCGGGCGGTCCGTCCCGGAAGTTTCGTGGTCATGTGCCCCCTCGTCATGCGTCTGTAACGGTAGACCTGTGAGAGCAAGCGCCGTACCACGTGCAGCAAGGCACGGATCGGCCCGTATGGTCGGCAGTCTGGGTGTAAATTCGGCAGTTCCCTCCGCAAGGCCGGCATATTCGTCGGCAGTTGCCGCTGCTATGGGCGGATGCGCACGGTACTTGCATCGCGGCGCTCGGCAATGTCCGATGCCCCTGGGAGAGTGAGCCGGTCGGAACAGGAGAGGGAAACGTCCGACATGATCGAAAGCCTGCCCGGCCTCGCCGCGGCCGATCCCTGGTTCGCGCGCCGCGGCCGCCATATCGATGTGGACTTCGTCGTCGGCGTCGGGCCGGACGACTGGCTGGTCCGGGTGCGCGAGGGCCGCGTGGAACGGGTCGAGAAGGGGCCGTTCCTCGGCCGGAACTGGGCCTTCGCCGTTCGCGGCGGCGCCGAAGCCTGGGCGGATTTCTGGCGCGCGCCACCGCCGCCGCGGCGCCAGGATCTGCTGGGTCTGGTCCGGCACCGTCTCGTCACGATCGAGGGCGATCTGCGCCCCTTCTTCGCCCATCTCCTCTGGTTCAAGGCGCTCCTGGAACTGCCGCGCGGGAAGGGAGAAGCGGTATGAGCGAACCCGTCTTCGAGCCGATCGTCGGCCGCTATCTGCGCTGTGAGATCGGCGGCCGGCCGCATCGGCTCTACGTCGAGGAGGCGGGTGCCGGCATCCCGCTGCTGTGCCTGCATACGGCCGGCGCCGACGGCCGGCAGTTCCGCGGCGTGCTCAACGATCCCGAAGTCACCCGCCATTTTCGCGTCATCGCCTTCGACATGCCGTGGCACGGCAAGTCGTCGCCGCCGCCGGGATGGGAGCGCGAGGAGTACCGGCTCACGACGCAGGCGTATGTCGGTCTGGTCCGCGACGTGGTGCGCGCGCTGGGTCTCGACCGGCCGGTGGTCATGGGCTGCTCGATCGGCGGCCGCATCGTGCTCCATCTCGCGCTCGACCATCCGGAGGAGTTCCGCGCCCTGATCGGCCTGCAGTCCGGAGCGCATGTCGAGCGCTATCTCGATCTCGACTGGCTCCACCGCGGCGATGTCCATGGCGGCGAGGTCGCGGCCGGGTGGGTCTCCGGACTGATGGGACCGGAGAGCCCGGCGGCCGAGCGCTGGGAGACGCTGTGGCACTACATGCAGGGCGGCCCGGGCGTCTTCAAAGGCGATCTCTACTTCTACGCGATCGACGGCGACATCCGCGACCGGCTGCCCGAGATAGACGCGTCGCGCTGCCCGCTGCACATGCTGAGCGGCGAGTACGACTATTCCGCCAGGCCCGAGGACGCCCGGGCGATCGCGGACGCCGTCCCGGGGGCGACGCTCTCCATCATGCCGGGGCTGGGCCACTTCCCGATGAGCGAGGATCCGGCCGCCTTCCGGCGGCACCTCCGGCCGCTCCTCGACCGGATCAGAGGAGCGGCGGTAGCTTGATCCGCAGCGTGATCCGTGGGGCTGCAGGCCAGACGCCCGGCCTCGTTCGGATGGCCGGCTGCCTTCTCCTGTTCTGCCTGTGGGCGGCCGCGACGGCCGGGCACGCCACGGCGACCGATGCGGCTCGGGGCGCCCTGCGCGAGGAAGCGCTGGTCCTGGTCAATCGCGACCGGGCCGCGCACGGCCTCCCGCCGCTCGCTCCTGACGATCGGCTCAGCGCCGCCGCGCAGAGCCACGCGGCCGACATGCTGGCGCGCAACTATGTCGAGCATGTCTCGCCGGAGGGGCGGACCCCGACCGACCGCTACGTCGCCGCGGGCGGCAGCGCCACCCACGCGGTAGCCGAGAACATCGCAGCGTGCGAGCACTGTCCGCCGCTGGACGCAGGCCAGGTCGCCCGGTTGGAGGCGGGATGGATGGCCAGCGCGGGGCACCGGCGCAACCTGTTGGGCGCGGGCTTCGAGCGGTTCGGCTTCGGCGTTTCGGCCGACGCGGCGGGGCGCCTCTACGCCGTGCAGATGTTCGCCGGGCCGGGCGAGCCGCGGCAGGGGGATGACGGCCCCGCACCGCGGATGCTGGGCGCCGACGGGCAGCTCGCCACCGCCATCGACCTCGCCAACGCGGCCCGAACCGCGCGGGGCTTGCAGCCGCTGTCGCCCAGCCGCGCCCTGAGCGTCGCCGCCCGCACCCTCGTCGCCCGGCGGCCGGGCACCGAGCTTGCCGGCGTGGGGGATATCCCGCCCGACGAGGTCCTGGGCGCGGTGCCGGCCCCGGAGCGCGGCCGTTGGCGGGCGCTGTCGCTCCTGGTCGGGGAGTGTGGCGGCTGCGGGCGGGAGCCGACCGACGCCGACCTGCGCTTTTTCGCCGAACGCTGGCTGGGCAGCGACGCACCCGGCGGCCTGACCGACCCGGAAGCTACCCATCTGGGCGTCGCGATCGGCAGCGACGGCGAGGGTCGCAAGACTGCCCTGCTCGTGATCGGCATCGGCCGTTAACCAGGTTTTGGAACTCCGTCCCTAGGCTTAAGACCATCGGACCCGCCGATCGGGCGCGAGGGAGGAATGCCGTGCACTATGTCGCCATGATGGCGGTCGCCGCCGTGATTTCGATCGCAGGCATGCGCAGCGCCGAAGATTTGAGGATGGCCTACGGGCATGCCGCCGCCGGTCAGATGACCGAGGCCGCGGCCTATGCCGTGAAGGGTCTGCGCCGGGCCCTGCGCGAAGCGGACAACCGGCAGGTGCCCGCGCATCTGCGCTCGTTCGTCTCCTGATATCCGAACGGCCCGCCTGCCGCAGCGGGCCGCCACCGGAGCCCTCAGCCGCGAAGTGCGCCGCCCCACTCCGCGCGCACGGCGTCGTCGCTCTCGTGCGTCTGGCGCTCCGCCCGCAGCGCATCGAAGGCCGCCGCCGGCAGGAGGCGGGAGAGGGCCCAGATGGCCATCGCCCGGACCAGCGGTGACGGATCGTCGAGCCGCGCCGTGGCGGTCGGCACCAGGGCAGGCCGCCCGCTGTTGCCGATGGCGATCAGGACGTTGCGCACGAAGCGGTCGCGCCCCGTCCGCTTGATCGGCGAGCCGGCGAAGAGGGCGCGGAAACCGGCGTCGTCGAGTTCCGCCAGTTCGGCCAGCCGCGGCGCGGTCAGTTCGACGCGCGGCAGCAGTTCGTCCATGCGCGGCGCGGTCTGCGCGAACTTGTTCCACGGGCAGACGGCCAGGCAGTCGTCGCAGCCATAGATGCGGTTGCCCATGGGTGCGCGGAACTCCGCCGCGATGTGCCCCTTGTGCTCGATCGTCAGGTAGGAGATGCAGCGCCGCGCATCGAGGCGGTAGGGCGCCGGGAAGGCCGCCGTCGGGCAGGCGTCGAGACAGCGTCGGCAGGAGCCGCAATGGTCGGTCTCCGGCGCGTCGGGCGCCAGCGGCATGGTCGTGAAGAGTTCGCCCAGGAACAGCCACGACCCGTGCGGGCGGGAGACCAGGTTGGTGTGCTTGCCCTGCCAGCCGAGTCCCGCGGCCTGGGCGAGCGGCTTCTCCATGACCGGGGCCGTGTCGACGAAGGCGCGCGCCTCGCAGTCCTGAGTCGTGGCGAGCCAGCGGCCCAGGTCCCTCAGCCGCTTCTTGAGCGCATCGTGATAGTCGCGACCGGTACGCGCATAGACGGAGACGCCGCCCCGGTCGGGCATGCCGAGCACCGCGAGCGGGTCCGTCGCGGGTCGATAGCTCGCGGCCACCGCGACGACGGACCGCGCGCCCGGCCACAGCGCCGCGGGATCGCCCCGCCGGTCGGCGTTCGCCGCGAGCCAGCCCATGTCACCGTACCAGCCGGCGTCGACGAACGCGTCCAGCCGCTGCCGCAGTTCCGTCGACGCCGCGGCGTCGGCGAATCCCACAGCGTCGAACCCGAGCGCCAGGGCCCGCTCGCGGATGGCGGCACGGAGATCGCCGGTGTCGGCGGTGTGCGTCGGCACATTCATGCATTCGAAATGGTGATGCGGCGCGCCGAGGTCACCGGGCCCCGGGCGAATAGGATGTAGATGACATGAATTCAACCTGGATAGCGAAGCGGCTTCCGCTTACTCTGTTCGCCGGCCCGGGCATGCCGGGTGCACGGGCCGAGCGGAAGGATCGATGCGCAGCGCTCTCGTCTATGCGGCAATCGCCAGCCTGTTCCTGACCGGCTTCAAGTTCGCCTTCGGGCCGGTCGACCTGTACCTCCACTATCTCTACATGCCGGCGATCATTCTGGCCGGCATCGTCGTCAACCGTACCGTGGTCGGACTGCCGCTGGCGGCCCTGCTGGCGGGCTTGGCGGTGCACGCTCTGTTCGCCGTCGCCCTGTTCGGCAGCCCGCCCGCGCGCGCCGTCCTGCAGCTCGCCGTGCTCGCGGGAACCTTCGTCATGTTCCATCAGATCCTGGCGCTCGCCGGGGGCGACGTCTTCCGGATCATGCGCGCCTATATGCGCCTCGCGGCCGCGGCGGCGCTGATCGGGCTGGTCCAGGTGGCCGCCTTCCTCGCCGGCATCCGGGCAGGTTACGACTTCAGCCGCTTCATCCCGGACTTCGCCCTGCACGTCAACGAACTCGGGATCATCCGGGCTCAGTCGATCTTCAAGGAGCCGTCTCATCTGGGTCAGATCCTGGCACCGGCGATATTCGTAGCCGTGCTCAACCTGGTGTCGGCGCGGCCCGTATTCGTCGGCCGGCGGCTCTCCGCCGTAATCGTCGCGGTCGCCCTCCTGTCCTTCTCGACCGTCGGCTACACCGCGATCTTCGCATCCGTCTCCCTCGTCGCCTTGAACCTGCGCCGCGGCGCTGCCGCCTGGGCGCTGGTCGTCGGCGTCGTCCTTGCCGTCGGCCTCTACTCCCATGTTCCGGAGTTCAAGATCCGCGTGGACGACACGATCGGGGCGCTCCTCTACAACGACCTGTTCAGGGCCAACTTCTCGACCCTCACGCTCTACAACAATCTGCACGTGACCCTGGCACATCTGGCCGAGACGCGGTTCTGGGGCGGCGGGCTCGGGTCGCACCTGTCGGCTTTCGAACGCCATTCCGTGCTCTACGGTTTTTCAGGCCTGCCGTTTCAGATCGCCTATCTGAACGCGGAGGACGCCAACTCCCTGCTGCTCAGAATTCTGTCCGAACTCGGTCTTCCCGGCCTCGTCGGCTTCGCCGCCTTCCTGTGGTTCGGCTATCTCGGCCGGCGCACGGCGTCTGGGCCGGGTCGGACCGGCGATGGCGGCGCCAGCGGCGACGGCAGCCCCTACTGGATCGTCTCGAACGCCGCCCTGGTCCTGTTCCTGGTCGCCCTCCTGCGCCAGGGACACTATGCAAATTTCGGGGTGCCGCTCTTCATGCTGGTCTACGTCCGGGCTGCGATCGCGGGGCGGCGGGCCGAAGCGGCGGCGGCGAGCGGCGTTCCGCCCTCCCGGCCGGCCGGGTCGACCGCATAGGCGTCCCCGCGAACCTGCGACATTCGGGCACGGCGCGCTGTGGCGCTACGCTGCATTCCGGACCAACATGGCGGTCGGAAACCGTGGGACGCGCACTGCGGTCGGGGGAGGCGGGCCAAGGGAGGGCGAGATGCGGATACTGGTCACGGGTGCGGGCGGCGGGATCGGCCGGGCCATCTGCATGCGGCTGACGGCCGACGCGCGGGCGCGTGGCGAGGAGGCGGCGGTTGCCGCGGTCGATCTCCGGACCGGCGCGGCACTGGACGAGTCGGTAGGCATGCTGCGCGCCGCCGGCGCACGGGTCGTGCCCCTGGTGGGCAACCTCGACGACCCCGCAGTGCCGGAACGCCTCGTCGCCGATGCGGTCGCGGGCCTGGGTGCGCTGGACGTCCTGGTCAGCAATGCAGGGGTGAATGCGCCGGCGCCGCTGAAGGATCTGGCGCTGGAGGACTGGGATCGGGTGATGGCGGTCAATACGCGCCCGACCTGGCTGCTGGCGAAGGCGGCGCACCCGCATCTGGCGGCGACGCGGGGCTGCATCGTGTCGATCGCGTCGATGTCGGGGATGCAGCCGCATACGGGCCTCGGCGCCTACAGCGCGTCCAAGGCGGCACTCATCATCCTGACGAAGCAGATCGCGCAGGAATGGGCAGCCGACGGCATCCGCGCCAACAGTGTCTCCCCCGGTTTCGTCGAGTCGCCGATGACGGCCGATCTCTACGCGGATCCCGTCGTCCGCCGGTCGCGCGAGACATTCGTGCCCCTCGGACGGATCGGCCGGCCGGAGGAGATCGCGGCGGTCGTCTCCTTCCTCGCCGGCCCGGATGCCCGCTATGTCACCGGCCAGAACCTGCTGACGGACGGCGGCCTCTGCGAGTCGATCCTCGACAAAACGCCGGGCCGTCCGTCCGCGGGACCCAAGGCCTAGCGGCGGCGGTCAGTTCGCTGCCTTGGCCGCCTCGGCCAGGATGAAGTCCAGCAGTTCCTGGCCGGGCAGTCCCTTCGCCGTGGCGTCCTCGACCCAGCTGTCCCATACCGGGCGGCCGCCGATCTCGCGGAACCGGTCCAGCTGCTCCTGGGTGTAACGGACCTCGATCAGGCCGATCCTCTTGAAGAGGGGTAGATTCTCTTCGTCGGCTTCGATCGAGCCGCGCTTCAGCGCCTCGTAGGCGCCGGGCTTGGCGTCGAGCAGCGCCTGGCGCCACTCGGGCGGCAGCCTGTCGAAGGCGGCCTTGTTGACCACCATGCCGCAGCCGCCGAGCGTTCCGGGCGCCATGTTGCTGGTGTACCAGCGACTGATCTCGTGCAGCCGGTAGGCCGCATGGGAGTAGCTGAAGGGGAAGGAGGCCGCGTCCACCATGCCGCGCTCCAGGGCGGTATAGACCTCCGGCGCCGGAACCGTCGTCGGCACCGAGCCCAGCCGCCGCATCGCCTCGCCGATCCCGCCGAGCGCGCGCACCCGCTTGTTCTTCCAGCCGTCCATGTCGCGCGGAGGCTCGCCCACGCCCATGAACTCGTATTGCGGCAGGATGCTCGACATGAAGGGGATCGCGCCCCAGCGTTCCATCTCGGTGACGACGACCGGGTGGTTGTAGTAGGCGTCGAATACGGCCTCCATGGCGTCGAACCCCTCGATCGGCAGGAAAGGCAGGTCGAGTGCGTTCATCGCCGGGTTCTTGCCGGGATGATAGGAGGCGCAGAAATGGGCGGACTCGAAGGCGCCGAGCTTGATGCCGTCCAGGTTCTCGCGGGCGGGCGAGATGGCGTCGCCATAGTGGACGCGGATGGTGAAGTTGCCGCCGCTGGCCTTGGAGACCTGCTCGGCCATGTATTCGATGTTGCGGGTAACGGCCCGGGGACCGCCCCAGACCGAGTGGTTCCACTCGATCTTCTCTGTCGCGGCGGCGCCCCCGGCCGCGGCCATGACGAGACCGCAGACGACGCCAGACCAGACGTTGCGCATTGCTTCCTCCCCATTTTGCTTGTCTTGCGCGCAGAGCGTAGCACGCACCGATGTCCGCGCCCGACCTGATTCGGCGTGTCGGGGGACCCGGGAAAAGCGGCGGGAAGGGGATGCCGGGGAAGAGTGTCGTCAGGCCCCGGCGGTGCGCGCCAGCATGAAGATCGCCTGCTCGCCCAGCAGGTTGGCGCGGCGGGACTGCACCGGCGCGGTGATCGGGCGCCCCGATGCGTCGAGGACCACCGCCGTCTCGATGCCGATCGCGAGCTCGCGACAGAGATCGAGGAAATCCGCGATGGTGCAGAGATGAATGTTCGGCGTGGCGTGCCACGGATCGTCCAGGAGACCCGTGACCGGCATGCGGCCGCCCAGCAGGAGCTGGAGGCGGATGCGCCAGTGGCCGAAATTCGGGAACGAGACGATGGCGCGCCGGCCGATGCGGACCAGCTGCAGCAGCACGCCGCGCGGGTCGCGCGTCGCCTGGAGCGTCCGGCTGAGGATCACATAGTCGAAGCTGTCGGCCGGATAGAAGCCGAGATCGGTGTCCGCGTCGCCCTGGATGACCGGCAGGCCGTTCGCGACGCTGGCGTTGACGCCGCCGCGGTTGATCTCGATGCCCCGTCCGTCGACCTGCTTGGCCCGCGCCAGATGGCCGAGCAGCACGCCGTCGCCGCAGCCGATGTCGAGGACGCGGCTGCCCGGAGCCACCATGTCGGTGACGATCCGCAGATCGTCGCGGACCGACTTCGTGGTGCCGTTCTGCTGCCGGGCCAGGAACGACCGGCCTTCGACCCGCGCCGCCGCGTTCATCGCTGCTTCAGTCCCCGCACGGAGGCCGCGCCCGCCAGGAAGCCGCTCACGATGTCGAGGAACTCCGGCTCGTCGAGCAGGAACGCGTCGTGCCCCTTGTCGCTTTCGATCTCGACGAAGCTGACCGGAGCGGCGACCGCGTTCAGGGCATGCACCAGCGCCCGGCTCTCGGATGTCGGGAACAGCCAGTCGCTGGTGAAGGAAGCGAGGCAGAAGCGCGTCTTCACGCCGCCGAACGCGTTCGCCAGTTCGCCCCCGTGATCGGCCGCAAGGTCGAAATAGTCCATCGCGCGGGTGATGTAGAGGTAGGAGTTGGCGTCGAACCGCTCGACGAAGGCCCGCCCCTGGTGGCGCAGATAGCTCTCGATCTGGAATTCCGCCTCGCGGAAGTCGTAGATCAGGTGCGTGCGGTTCTGCAGATTGCGGCCGAACTTGCGGTGCAGCGCCGGTTCGGAGAGGTAGGTGATGTGCGCCGCCATGCGGGCGACGGCGAGCCCGCGCTCCGGTTTGACACCATGGAGCATGTATTCGCCGTTGCGCCAGTCCTGGTCGGCCATGATCGCCTGGCGCCCGACCTCGTGGAAGGCGATGTTCTGGGCGGTATGGCGCGCCGCGGTCGCGACGGGTAGGGCGGAGAAGACGCGCTCCGGGTAACTCGCGGCGGCCTGGAGCACCTGCATGCCGCCCATGGACCCGCCGATAACGCTGAACAGCTGGTCGATGCCGAGATGGTCGACGACGCGGAAGGCGGCGTTGACCATGTCCTTGATGGTGACGACGGGAAAGTCCAGCCCGTAGACGCGCCCCGTGTCGGGGTTGATGTGCTGCGGGCCCGTCGAACCCATGCAGCCGCCGATCACGTTGACGCAGAGGATGAAGTAGCGGTCCGTGTCGATCGGCTTGCCGGGGCCGACCAGCATCTCCCACCAGCCGGGCTTGCCGGTGACGGGATGCGGCTCGATCACGAACTGGTCCCCGGTCAGGGCGTGGCAGACCAGGATCGCGTTCGACTTGTCGGCGTTCAGCGCGCCGTAGGTCTGATAGGCCAGCACGGGCCGCGGCAGGGCGCTCCCGCACTCCAGCATCAGCGGCGTGTCGCAGACCAGGTGCCGCCCTGGCAGCTTGTCGAATGCGGGCCAGTCGGCGCGGGCCGCCGGCGCGGGTTCGGACACTGGCAGGCTGCTCCCTCTCCCCGGTCTCCGCCGGTCGCTTCTACGAAATTCTGGGACATGCCCAGGGAACGGACGCAGGATAGGTACGAGAGGGGCTGCGCCTGTCAACGTTTTCTTTGATTTCCCGGGTGGGCGCGACTACTACTGTCGTCCCTGCCGGCCCGTGCTGCCCCTTGGATTCCCCATGCCCTCTGCCGCACCGACCCTCGACGAGCTCCGTCGCGAGATCGATAGGATCGATGCGGCCATGCACGACCTCCTGATCCAGCGCACGGCGGTGGTGGAGGAGGTGGGCCGGGCCAAGGCACGCGAGAATCCGGCGGGTCCCGAGACGCGGCCGCAGTTCTTCCGCCCCGGGCGCGAGGCCCTGGTGGTGCGCGCCCTGGTCGAGCGGCATCGCGGTGCCTTCCCGTTGGCCTCGCTGGTGCGGATCTGGCGCGAGATCATGACCGGCCAGTTGCGTGTCCAGACGGAGATCGGGGTCGCCGTCTACGCGCCGCAGGGCGGCGGCGAATACTGGGATATGGCGCGCGACCATTATGGTGCCGGTGCCGCCTATGTCGCCTGTGCGCGGACGCACAATGTGGTGGCGGCGGTCCGCTCCGGCGCGGCCGGCATCGGCGTTCTGCCGCTGCCGCAGGACGATGACGGCGAGCCCTGGTGGCCCCTGGTGGCCACGAACGAACCGAACGCCCCCGCCATCGTCGCGCGTATCCCCATTCTGGCCGAGGCCGGCCGGCCCGGCGGCGCGCTGCTCCTCGCGAACGTCGATCCCGAGCGGACCGGCGCCGACCGCGCCTATGTGGCGCTGGAGACGGCGGGCGACGCGAGCGCGGCGAGCCTGGCCGCCGACCTGCGCGGGATCGGCATCGGTGCGCGCCCGGTCGGCGCCGCGGCGGGGGCCGGCATGCATCTGTTCGAGGCGGAGGAGATGATCCTGCGGGGCGACCCGCGCCTTGCCGAGATCGAGGCGCGGAGCCGCGGTCGCATCGCGCGCGCCCTCTCGCTGGGCGGCTACGCCCTGCCGGTCGTCGGTGCGGCGCAATTCCGCGAAACGGCGGTGGCCTGACATGAGTGCGCCGACGCCTCGCCCCGGCATCATGGACATCGCCGCCTATGTGGGCGGCGAATCGTCGCTGGCGGGCCACGCCCGCGTGATCAAGCTCTCGTCCAACGAGAATCCGCTGGGGCCGAGCCCACGCGCGGTGGAGGCTTACCGGGCGCTCGCCGACCGGCTGCACGAATATCCCGACGGCGGCGCGCATGCCCTGCGCAGGGCGCTCGCCGCCCGCTACGGCATTGCGGCCGACCGCATCGTCTGCGGATCGGGGTCGGACGAGTTGCTGGGCCTGCTGGCGCGCGGGTATGCCGGGCCCGGAGACGAGGTGATCTACGCCGAGCACGGCTTCCTCATGTACCCGATCGTCGCCCGCGCGGTGGGCGCGACGCCGGTGGTTGTGAAGGAGACCAACCTCACCGCCGACGTGGACGCGATGCTGGAGGCGGTGACGCCGCGCACCCGCATCGTCTTTCTGGCCAATCCCAACAATCCGACCGGAACCTACCTGCCGGCCGAGGAGGTGGAGCGGCTGCGGAGCGGCCTGCCGCCGGAGGCGCTGCTCGTGATCGACGCCGCCTATGCCGAGTACGTCACCCGCAACGACTATGAGCCCGGCGTCCGGCTGGTCGAAGCGCACGACAACGTCGTCATGACGCGGACCTTCTCGAAGATCCACGGGCTGGCTGCCTTGCGGCTCGGCTGGGCCTATTGCCCGCCGGCAGTGGCCGACGTGCTGAATCGCGTCCGCGGACCGTTCAACGTCAATGCCGCGGCATTGGCGGCGGGCGTGGCGGCGATCGAGGATGTCGCCCACGAGGATTCCGCGCGTGTGCACAACGAGCGCTGGCTCGCCTGGACGATCGAGGAGGTCCGTCGCCTCGGCCTTGAAGCGACGCCCTCCGTCGGCAATTTCGTGCTTGTGCATTTCAGGCCGCCGCGCGGCGCCGAGGCAGCCCTGGCCTTCCTCAACGGCCGCGGTATCATCCCGCGCAGGGTGGCGGGCTACGGCTTGCCCGACGCGTTGCGCATAACGATCGGTTCGGAAGAGGACATGCGCAGCGTCGTGGCGGCCCTCTCCGACTTCCTGCGCTGACCGTACCGGTCGGCGCTACCCCTTTTTGGGCGGACATGGCGGACGAACCCCTTTTCGAGCGCATCGCGCTGATAGGCATCGGCCTGATCGGCTCGTCCCTGGCGCGTGCCGTCCGGCGCGCCGGCGTCGCCCGTCGGCTCGTCGCCTGCGACAGCAGCGAGGACGTGCGGCGCGCCGTGGCGCGCCTGGGCATCGCGGACGAGGTGAGCGGCTCGATCCCGGAGGCCGTCCGCGGCGCCGATCTCGTCATCGTATGCACGCCCGTCGGGACCTTCGCCGACATCGGGGAGGCCATGCGGCCCGCCTTGGCCCCGGGTGCGATCGTGAGCGACACCGGGTCGGTGAAGCAGTGCGTCGTGCGCGATCTGGGCCCGTCCATTCCGGAAGGCGTTCATTTCGTCCCGGGCCATCCGATCGCCGGGACGGAGCATTCGGGGCCGGAAGCGGGCTTCGCCGAACTCTTCGACGGCCGGTGGTGCATCCTGACGCCGCCGCCGGGAACGGACCGCGCAGCGGTCGACCGCGTGGCGGAACTCTGGCGTCGCTGCGGCGCCATGATCGAAGTCATGGATCCCGGCCATCACGATCAGGTCCTCGCCGTCACCTCGCACCTGCCCCACCTGATCGCCTTCACGATCGTCGGAACGGCCTCCGACCTGGGCGAGCACCTGCAGCAGGAGGTGGTGCAGTTCGCAGCGAGCGGCTTCCGCGACTTCACCCGCATCGCCGCGTCGGACCCGATCATGTGGCGCGACATCTTCCTGAACAACCGCGACGCCCTGCTCGAGGTCAGCCAGCGCATGCAGGAGGATCTCGCCCGTCTGCAGCGCGCCATCCGCTGGGGTGAGGGCGAGGAGATCGAGCAGCGCATCCGGCGCACGCGCGAAATCCGTCGCAAGCTGATCGATGCCAGACAGGCCTGACGCGAACAGGCCTGACGCCAGGCAGGCCCGACGAGGGCTGCGTCGTTCCGTCCAGCCTGCTGATGCCGCGGGACTGGCGCCCGGACATGCCGCAATCGCATGTTGGCAGGGCCGCGCTGTGCCGCTAGGGTAGTCGGCCGCAGCGTCTCCGGGCACCCCTGGGGAGGCTGTTTGGGACGGAACCGGGGATTTCCGTCGTGCGTGACGCGGGGCGCAGATTGGCGCCACCGTTCTGATCGTCATGCCGAAATGCCCCTGGAAGCCGTCCCGTCCACCCGAGCGCAGCCCAAAACGAGGGCCGCGCCCGGCGACGGCGCGTCGGGCCGTTGCCGGCGCGCGCTCTCGCTTCGTGAGGACCGCCTGTGAGCCAGCTTCCGCCCGCCCAGGGCCTTTACGACCCGTCGAACGAGCACGATGCCTGCGGCGTCGGTTTCGTCGTCGACGTCAAGGGTCGCAAGAGCCATGCCATCATCCGCCAGGGCCTCCGTATCCTGGACAATCTGGAGCATCGCGGCGCCGTCGGTGCCGATCCCCTCGCCGGCGACGGTGCCGGGATCCTGATCCAGACCCCGGATTCCTTCCTGCGCGCCGTGACCGCAGACCTGGGCATCGTGCTGCCGAAACCGGGCGACTATGCGGTCGGGATGGTCTTTCTGCCCAAGGATCCGGCGTTGCGCCGCGGCTTCGAGGAGATGCTCGAGCGGCTCGTCGTGGATGAGGGGCAGGTCCTGCTCGGCTGGCGCGACGTACCCGTCGATGCGTCCGGACTGGGCGAAACCGTGAAGCCGACGGAACCAGCGGTGCGCCAGATATTCGTCGGGCGCGGTTCTGGCACCCCCGACCAGGATACGTTCGAGCGCAAGCTCTACGTCATCCGCAAGCTGGCGGCGAACGCCGTGCGCGCCGACCGGCGCCCCGGCATCGACGATTTCTACGTGCCCTCCCTGTCGTCGCGGACGATCGTCTACAAGGGCATGCTGCTCGCCGCCCAGGTGGGCGCCTACTATCTCGACCTGCAGGACGAACGGATGGACAGCGCGCTGGCGCTCGTCCACCAGCGTTTCTCGACGAACACCTTCCCGTCCTGGCGGCTGGCCCATCCCTTCCGGATGGTCTGCCACAACGGCGAGATCAACACCTTGCGCGGCAACGTGAACTGGATGGCCGCGCGTCGCCACTCGATGCGCTCCAAGCTGTTCGGCGAGGATCTCGACAAGCTCTGGCCGCTCATTCCGGAGGGCCAGTCGGACACCGCGTCGTTCGACAATGCCCTGGAGCTTCTCGTGCAGGGCGGATACAGCCTGGCGCACGCCATGATGCTGCTGATTCCGGAGGCATGGGCCGGTAACAGGCTGATGGACGAGGAGCGGCGGTCCTTCTACGAGTACCACGCCGCACTGATGGAGCCGTGGGACGGCCCCGCTGCCGTCGCCTTCACCGACGGGCGGCAGATCGGCGCCACGCTCGACCGAAACGGCCTGCGCCCGGCGCGATGGTTGCTGACGGACGACGATCTGGTCGTGATGGCGTCCGAGATCGGCGTCCTCGACATTCCGGCGGAAAAGATCGTCAAGCAGTGGCGGTTGCAGCCGGGCAAGATGTTCCTCATCGACCTCGAGCAGCAGCGCATCGTCGACGATGCCGAACTCAAGGAGGAACTCGCCCGCGCCCAGCCCTACAGGGAGTGGCTGGCGAAGACGCAGTTCAAGCTCGAGGAACTGCCCGCGCTGCCGGACGGTGCCGCGGCGCGCGCCGCGACCAATCTCGCGCGTTCGGACGTGCCGCGGCTCGATCTCCAGCAGGCTTTAGGCTACACCCAGGAGGACCTGAAGTTCTTCCTGCAGCCGATGGCGGTCGGCGGCGACGATCCGGTCGGCTCGATGGGAACGGATACGCCGCTGTCGGTCCTCTCGGACCAGACCAAGCTCCTCTACAGCTACTTCAAGCAGAACTTCGCCCAGGTGACGAACCCGCCGATCGATCCGATCCGCGAGGAACTCGTCATGTCGCTGGTCTCCATGATCGGGCCGCGGCCGAACCTGCTCGACCTGGATTCGGGCGGTAGCCATCTCCGGCTCGAGGTGAAGCAGCCGATCCTGACCAACGAGGAGCTGGAGAAGATCCGCTACGTCACGGACCTCGTCGACGGCGCCTTCCGCACGCGGACCCTCGACACGACCTGGTCGGCGGAGGAGGGACCGTCCGGCATGGCCGCTGCGGTCGAGGCGCTTTGCCGGGACGCGCACCAGGCGGTCCTGGACGGCTACAACATCCTGATCCTGTCCGATCGCGGAACCGGCCCCGACCGTATCGCCATTCCGGCGCTGCTGGCGACCTCGGCCGTCCACCATCACCTGATCCGGGAGGGCGAGCGCACCGAGACCGGCATCGTCGTCGAGACCGGCGAGGCGCGCGAGGTGCACCATTTCTGTCTCCTCGCCGGCTACGGCGCGGAGGCGGTCAACCCCTACCTCGCCTTCGAGACGCTGCGTGCGCTGCGGGAGGACCTCCCCGAGGCGGTCACCGACGAGAAGGCGGCGAAGAACTACGTCAAGGCGGTCAACAAGGGATTGCTGAAGGTCATGTCCAAGATGGGCATATCGACCTACCAGTCCTATTGCGGAGCGCAGATCTTCGATGCGGTCGGCCTGTCGAGCGCATTCGTGCGGCGCTACTTCACCGGCACGGCGACGACCGTGGAGGGCGTCGGCATCGAGGAGATCGCCCGCGAGACGGTCGAACGGCACCGCCTCGCCTTCGGCGACGCGCCGATCTACCGCAACATGCTCCCCGTTGGGGGCGAGTACGCCTACCGCCTGCGCGGCGAGGCGCACAACTGGACCCCCGACTCGATCGCCAAGCTGCAGCACGCCGTCCGCGGCAACCTGCCGGACACGTGGCGCGAGTACGCCCAGTTGATCAACGACCAGTCCGACAGGCTCATGACGCTGCGCGGGCTGCTCGATCTCAAGCCGGGCGAGACCGCGGTGCCGCTCGACGATGTAGAGCCGGCGGCGGAAATCGTGAAGCGTTTCGCCACGGGGGCGATGTCTTTGGGCGCGATCAGCCGCGAGGCCCACACCACGCTCGCCATCGCGATGAACCGCATCGGCGGCCGCTCGAACACAGGCGAGGGCGGCGAGGAGTCGGATCGCCTCGTGCCGATGCCGAACGGCGACTCGATGCGGTCGCGGATCAAGCAGGTCGCTTCCGGCCGGTTCGGCGTGACGACCGAATATCTCGCCAACTCGGACGACATCCAGATCAAGATGGCGCAGGGCGCGAAGCCCGGCGAGGGCGGCCAGCTTCCCGGCCACAAGGTCGACAATGCGATCGCCAAAGTCCGGCACTCGACCCCCGGCGTCGGCCTGATCTCGCCGCCGCCTCACCACGACATTTACTCGATCGAGGATCTCGCCCAGCTCATCCACGATCTGAAGAACGTCAATCCGCGCGCGCGGATCAGCGTGAAGCTGGTGTCCGAGGTGGGGGTCGGCACCGTCGCGGCGGGCGTCTCCAAGGCCAAGGCCGACCATGTGACGATCTCGGGCTTCGAGGGCGGCACCGGCGCGTCGCCGCTCACCTCGTTGACCCACGCGGGCAGTCCCTGGGAGATCGGACTGGCCGAGACACACCAGACGCTTGTGCTCAACAACCTGCGCGGCCGCATCGCCGTGCAGGTGGACGGCGGGCTGCGCACGGGCCGCGACGTGGTAATCGGGGCGCTCCTGGGGGCCGACGAGTTCGGCTTCGCGACGGCACCGTTGATCGCGATGGGCTGCATCATGATGCGCAAGTGCCACCTGAACACCTGCCCGGTGGGCGTCGCGACGCAGGATCCGATCCTGCGGGCGAAGTTCTCGGGCACGCCCGAGCACGTGATCAACTACTTCTTCTTCATCGCGGAGGAGATGCGCGAGATCATGGCGGCGATGGGCTTCCGCACCGTCGCCGAGATGATCGGGCGCACCGACCGGCTCGACAAGCGGCGCGCGGTCGACCACTGGAAGGTCCACGGTCTCGACCTCGGCAGGCTGCTCTACCGGCCGGCCGTCGCCTCCGGCGTCAAGACCTTCAACTGCGAGACCCAGGATCACGGCCTGGACGGCGCGATCGATCACGAACTGATCCGTCGGGCGCGGCCGGCGATCGACGAGCGCAAGCCGGTCGTCATCGAAACGGAGGTCCGCAACGTCAACCGCACGGTGGGCGCGATGCTCTCGGGCGAGGTGGTCCTCCGGCACGGCCATGCCGGGCTGCCGGAGGATACGATCGTCGTGCGCGCGCGCGGCGTCGGCGGCCAGAGCTTCGGCGCGTGGCTCGCGGCCGGCGTCACGCTGGACCTCGCGGGCATCGCCAACGACTATGTCGGCAAGGGCCTGTCGGGCGGACGGATCGTCGTCTATCCCCCGAAGGAGGCGCCACTGACGCCGACGGAGAACATCATCGTCGGCAACACGGTGCTCTACGGCGCGATCCAGGGCGAGGCTTATTTCAGCGGCGTGGCGGGCGAGCGGTTCGCGGTACGCAACTCCGGTGCCCAGGCCGTTGTCGAAGGCTGCGGCGACCACGGCTGCGAATACATGACCGGCGGCGTGGTGGTGGTCCTGGGGCGCACGGGCGTGAACTTCGCCGCAGGCATGAGCGGCGGCATCGCCTATGTCTGGGACCCGGACGGCACCTTCGACCTGCGCTGCAACCGCGATCAGGTCGAACTGGAGCCGATCGCCCATGAAGCGTCGGAGCCGGCACCCGCCGCCGGCGGCGTCGACCTCGCCGACATGACCCGACACGACGCGATGCGCCTGCGCGGCCTGATCGAGCGGCACATGCACTATACGACCAGTGCGCGGGCACGCGAGATCCTGGCCGACTGGCCGGCCAACCTCGCCAGGTTCGTCAAGGTCATGCCCGTCGACTATCGGCGCGCGCTGCGCGAGCTCGCGGAAGAGCGCGCAGCCGCCGCCGCCGCGGAATAGGAGCCAGCCATATGGGCAAGCCCACCGGTTTCATGGAGCACCCGCGGCACGACCGCGGCTATCTCGATCCCCAGGAGCGCCTGCGCAACTGGAAGGAATTTCTGGAGCCGCTGCCGGACCAGGAACTCCGCGTCCAGGCGGCGCGGTGCATGGATTGCGGCATACCGTTCTGTCACACCGGCTGTCCGGTGAACAATCAGATCCCCGACTGGAACGATCTGATCTATCGCGACGACTGGCGGGACGCGCTGATCAACCTGCACTCGACGAACAACTTCCCGGAGTTCACGGGGCGCATCTGTCCGGCACCGTGCGAGGAGGCCTGCGTCCTCAACATCAACGACGCGCCGGTCACCATCAAGACGATCGAGTGCGCGATCATCGACCGCGGTTTCGCCGAGGGTTGGGTCGTGCCGGTGGTGCCGGCCCACAAGACCGGCAAGCGGGTGGCGATCGTCGGCTCCGGCCCGTCCGGCATGGCCTGCGCCCAGCAGCTCGCGCGCGCCGGCCATGACGTGACGCTGTTCGACCGGCAGGATCGGATCGGCGGTCTGATGCGCTACGGCATCCCCGACTTCAAGTTCGAGAAGTGGCAGATCGACCGCCGCATGGAGCAGATGGCCGCCGAGGGGGTGACCTTCCGGCCGGGCGTGCATGTCGGCGTCGACATGCCGGCGCAGGCGCTGCTCGACGATTTCGACGCGGTCGTGCTGGCGGGCGGTTCGGAGCATCCGCGCGACCTGCCCATCCCCGGACGCGAGCTGGCCGGCGTGCATTTCGCCATGGACTTTCTGCGTCAGCAGAACCGGCGCGTCGCCGGCGGGCAGGTGCCGGATGGCGAGGCCATCTCGGCGGCAGGCAAGCATGTCGTGGTCATCGGCGGCGGCGACACCGGCTCCGATTGCATCGGTACGTCGAACCGGCAGGGAGCGGCCTCGGTCACGCAGATCGAGATCATGCCGAAGCCGCCCGAACGCGAGAACAAGGACCTGATCTGGCCGTACTGGCCGGTGAAGCTCCGCACCTCGTCGTCTCACGAGGAGGGTGCGGAGCGCGACTGGGCGATCGTGACCAAGGCGTTCCTCGACGATGGCCGCGGTACCGTGCGCGCCCTGCGGACCGCACGGGTGGAGTGGCGGACCGGCCCGGACGGCCGGGTCGCCATGGCGGACGTGCCGGGCAGCGAGCGGGAACTGCGCGCCGACCTGGTGCTGCTGGCCATGGGCTTCGTCCACCCCGTCCATCAGGGCCTGCTGGACCAGCTGGGGGTAGCGCGCGATCCGCGCGGCAATGTCGAAGCCGACACGCTCCGCTATCAGACGTCGCTTCCGAAGGTCTTCGCCGCGGGCGATATGCGCCGCGGCCAGTCGCTGGTCGTGTGGGCGATCCGGGAGGGCCGGCAGGCGGCGCGCGCCGTCGACGCGTTCCTTATGGGCGAAACGGAGCTTCCCCGCTGATGCGCGCGGTCGTCTGCGAAGAACTGGGGCCGCCCGAAACGCTGGTCGTCCGCGACGACTGGCCGGAACCCGAGGCGCGGCCGGGTGAGGTGAAGGTCCAGCTGCTCGCCCGGGCAGTGCAGTATGTCGACGTGCTGATGGTTGCCGGCCAGTACCAGACCAAGCCGCCGGTGCCTTTCATTCCGGGCGGCGAAGCGGCGGGCGAAGTGGTCGCATTGGGCGACGGTGTCTCCGGGTTCGCCGTCGGCGATCTGGTCATGAGCCGCCACAGCCCGTGCGGTGCGTTCGCGGCGTTCGGCGTCTCACCGGCGGACCAGACGATGAAGATTCCCCACGGCATGAGCGTGGACGCGGCGGCCGGCTTCCGGTCCGCCTATTCCACCGCCTATCACGCCCTGGTCCAGCGCGGACGGCTGCAGCCCGGAGAGAGCTTGCTGGTGCACGGTGCGGCAGGCGGCATCGGCCTCGCCGCCGTCCAGGTCGGCAAGGCGCTGGGCGCGACCGTCATCGGGGCGGCTTCGTCCGCGGAGAAGCGCACCGTCGTCCTGGCCAACGGTGCGGACCATGTCATCGACTACGAACCGATCGCCGATGGCAGGGGATCGTTTCGCGAGAAGGTTAAGGAACTGACCGGCGGCCGCGGCGCCGACGTTGTTTA
>JBKBLL010000033.1:0-22247 GCA_046296375.1 Alphaproteobacteria bacterium
ACGCGTGCGGGCACGGCTCATGCCATTGCCGGGCCCCGCGGTTCCGGGAGGCTTCGACTTCCAGCGTCAGGCTTGGTTCATGGGTCTGGGCGCCGTCGGCTATGCGGTCGGGCCGATGGAAATCGAGGCGCCTTCCGACATCGGTTTCGGCGCCGCGGTGGCGACGCTGCGGCAGCACGTCGACCGGCGCATCGTCGCGTCGATCGGAGGCGACCGCGGCGCCCTCGCGAGCGCGCTCGTGACGGGACTGCGCGGTGGCGTCTCCGAGGCGACGCTGGTGGCGATGCGGGAGTCGGGGCTGGCGCACCTGCTCGCGATATCCGGCCTGCATCTCAGCCTCGTCGCCGGCTTCGTATTCTTCGGCGTGCGGGCCGGGCTGGCCCTGATCCCGACGCTGGCGCTGCGCTGGCCGACGCGCAAGCTGGCGGCCGTGGCGGCCCTGGCCGCGGCCGGCTTCTACCTGCTGCTGTCGGGGGCGACCATACCCACCCAGCGGGCCTTCGCCATGCTGGTCCTGGCGTTGGCCGCGATCCTCGCCGACCGCCTGGAGGTTTCGATGCGCCCGGTGGCGCTAGCGGCACTGCTGGTGTCGGCGCTGGCGCCCGAGACGCTGCTCGGCCCCAGCTTCCAGCTGTCCTTCGCCGCGGTCGTCGCCCTCGTCGCTGCCTATGAAGTGCTGCGCGAGCGGGCCGACGGGCATCGGGACGGGGGAGACGGGCATGTCTGGCAGGGCGGCCGCTCGTTCTGGGCCCGAGCGCTCCGCTATCCGGCGACGCTCGCTCTGACCTCGGTCGTGGCGACCCTGGCCACCGCGCCGTTCGCTGCCTTCCATTTCAACCAGGCGGCGCTCTATGCGGTCGCGGCCAATCTGGTGGCGGTCCCGACGACGGGCCTCTGGGTGATGCCGGCCGGCCTGATCGCCCTCCTGGCCATGCCGTTCGGCCTGGAGGGGCCGCCGCTGGCGGTCATGGCGGCCGGCATCGGCGTCGTCACGGCCGTGGCGGAGACGACCGCGGCCTGGCCGGGAGCCGTCACCCGCGGCCTTGTGGTCCCGCCCGCGGCCATGGCGCTGATGGCCGTCGGAGGGCTCTGGCTGTGCCTGTGGCGGTCGGGCCTGCGCCTGCTCGGACTGCCGGCCCTCGCCGCGGGCGTGTGGATGATCGGCGGGGAGGGAGCGCCGCACGTCTATCTTTCGGAGGACGGGCGGCTGGCCGCGGTTCGGGATGCGGACGGAACCCTGCTCGTCTCGTCGCTGCGGGCCGGCCGCTTCGAACGCGATGCCTGGATGCGTCACGCCGGAGCGACTGCAGCCGCGGCCTGGCCCGCCCCGGGTCGGCAGGACGCGTCCCCCGGCGGCGCCATGCGGTGCGACGCGGCGGGCTGCCTCTACCGTCGCGACGGCCGCACCGTTGCCTTCGTCCATCACGAGGCGGCACTCGCCGTGGACTGTGCAGAAGCCGATCTCGTCGTCGTGACGGCGCCCGTGTCGGCGCGGCTCGTCGCCCGCGCCTGCGCCGGCACCCCCGTACTCCGTCATGCCCATCTGCGTCGTGACGGTGCGCACATGATCTACCTGGACGGCATGCACCCGGAAGCTCCCGTCCGGGTCGTCACGGTCCGCGGTCGCCGCGGCGACCGGCCCTGGACGGGCGGAGTGCCGGTCCGCGTTCAGGAGTGGCGCAGCAGGGCGACCAGTCGCCCCTGTATCTGGACCCGGTCCGGCGGGAAGATGCGCGTCTCGTAGTTCGGGTTGGCGGCCTCCAGGGCGATCGAGCCCGCCGGCGCAGCCGCTTCAGCGTGACCTCCTCGCGATCGATCAGCGCCACGATGATCGTGCCGGGGTCGGCCGTGTCGCACTCCTCGACGATGACCGTGTCGCCGTCGAGAATCCCGGCCTCGACCATAGAGTCGCCCGCGACTTCGAGCGCATAGTGCTTGCCGCGCCCCAGCAGGCCGTGCGGGATGCCGACATAGCTGGTCGGGTCGCGCAGCGCCTCGATCGGCGTACCCGCCGCGATGCGGCCGTAGAGGGGGATCTCCGATTCGTCCCGCGGTCGCGCCGGCGCGCGCCGTTCGCGAAACGGCCCCTGGATCAGCGTCGCCCCTTCGCGGGGCGGCACGACGGCCGGCACGGGCCCCTTGCGCGCGGCGGAATCGGGCAGGCGCAGCACCTCGAGCGCGCGCGCCCGGTGCGGCAGGCGCCGGATGAAGCCACGTTCCTCCAGTCCGGTGATCAGGCGGTGGATTCCGGACTTGGACTTCAGGCCGAGCGCCTCCTTCATCTCTTCGAAGGAGGGCGACACACCTTCCTTCGTGAGACGTGCATTGATGAAGAGGAGGAGTTCGGTCTGTTTCTTCGTCAGCATGCCGTCGGCTCCGTGGTCAAACCCGCATCCCTCCGGGGGGGGCGGGTCTCGTGCGTCAACGTCGCCACCGCCGCGGACGTTGCGCACAGACATTACGTCGCAGAATGTCTGACATGGAACAAAACAACAACACAAATCGCCCGATCCCGTTTCGTCCATGTTCCGCCTCCGGGGCGGGCGAGGCGGACCGTCGGGCCGGGACGGGCGTGGCGGTGGCGGGGGCTTCGGTTGAAACATGCCGCAATTCGGGATACCTAGGTCCTCGACATCGGCTCACTGAGGCAGGCTGCGCATCCCGATCTGCGCGCGGGGAGAGGCCATGGCACGAGCTACCACCCGGTCCGCCGGCCGCAAGGCGCGTGCGGACGAGGACAAAGGGAACGGCGCCGACGGCAAGTCGTCGGCCGCGAAGTCGGCGCGGGCCAAGGGCGGCGCCGCGGCACCGTCCGGCGACACGCTTCTCGGCTACTATCGCGACATGCTGCTCATCCGCCGCTTCGAGGAGCGCGCCGGCCAGATGTACGGCATGGGCCTGATCGGCGGGTTCTGCCATCTCTACATCGGCCAGGAAGCGGTCGTCGTCGGCATCCAGGCGGCGCTGAAGGAAGGCGATACGGTCATTACCGGCTATCGCGACCACGGTCACATGCTCGCCTGCGGGATGGAGTCGCGCGGCGTGATGGCCGAGTTGACCGGCCGGCGCGGCGGCTATTCGAAGGGCAAGGGCGGCTCGATGCACATGTTCAGCCGCGAGAAGAACTTCTTCGGCGGCCATGGCATCGTGGCGGCGCAGGTGCCGCTCGGCAGCGGCCTCGCCTTCGCACACCGCTACCGCGGCAACGACCTGGTCAGCGTCACCTATTTCGGCGACGGCGCCGCCAACCAGGGCCAAGTCTACGAGTCCTTCAACATGGCGGCGCTGTGGAAGCTGCCCGTCGTCTACGTGATCGAAAACAACAAATACGGGATGGGCACCTCGGTCGACCGGGCGGCGGCAGGCGGCGACCTGTCCCGGCGGGGCGAGCCGTTCGGCATTCCGGGCCGCAAGGTCGACGGGATGGACGTACTCGCGGTGCGCGAGGCGGCCGACGAGGCGGTCGCCCACGCCCGGGAGAACGGTCCGATCATCCTGGAGATGGAAACCTACCGCTATCGCGGCCACTCGATGTCCGACCCGGCCAAGTACCGCACGCGCGAAGAGGTCAACAAGTTCCGGGCCGAGCGCGATCCGATCGAGCAACTTCGCGAAGTGCTGCTCGGAGGGAAGCATGCGGACGAGGATCGGTTGAAGCAGATCGACCGCGAGATCCGCGACATCGTCGCCGATGCGGCCGAATATGCGCAGAACAGTCCGGAGCCCGACCCGTCGGAGCTCTACACCGACGTGCTCGCCTCCGCCTGATCCCGGAACGGCCAGAGACCGGATACGCACATGCCGATCGAAGTGTTGATGCCGGCGCTCTCGCCGACGATGACCGAAGGCAAACTCGCCAAGTGGCTCATCAAGGAGGGCGACGAGGTCCAGGCGGGCGACGTGCTCGCGGAGATCGAGACGGACAAGGCGACGATGGAGGTCGAGGCCGTCGACGAGGGCCGCGTGGGCCGTCTGCTGGTCGAGGAGGGCGCCGAGGGGGTCGCGGTGAACACGCCGATCGCCCTGCTGCTCGGCGGCGACGAGACGGCCGACGATGCCGAGGCGCAGTCAGAGGGAAAGCCCGCCGCGAAGGAGCCGAAGGCGAAAGAGTCCGAGACGGGCTCCGAGGAGGGCGCAGACCATGCCCAGGAGACGGTCGAAGAGGACGCCGTCGACGAGGCGGGCGGCGAGTCCGGCGTGGAGCGCGAGGCGCGGACGCGCAAGCCGTCCGCGCCGGCGGTACCCGTGCATGCCCGGCCGGACGCGGAAAACGAGGCCGCCTTCGCCGACACCGAGACCCTGACCGTCCGCGAGGCGCTGCGCGACGCGATGGCCGAGGAGATGCGCCGCGACGAGACCGTCTTCGTCATGGGCGAGGAGGTCGGCGAATACCAGGGTGCCTATAAGATCACGCAGGGTCTTCTGGACGAATTCGGCGCGAAGCGGGTCGTCGACACGCCGATCACCGAGCACGGATTCGCCGGGCTGGGCGTCGGCGCGGCGTTCGGCGGACTGAAGCCGATCGTCGAGTTCATGACGTTCAACTTCGCCATGCAGGCGATGGATCAGATCGTCAATTCGGCGGCGAAGACGCTCTACATGTCGGGCGGCCAGATGGGTTGCCCGATCGTCTTCCGGGGGCCGAACGGCGCGGCGGCGCGCGTGGCGGCACAGCACTCCCAATGCTATGCGAGCTGGTATGCCCACGTTCCGGGGCTGATCGTCGTCGCACCCTATTCGGCCGCGGACGCCAAGGGTCTGCTCAAGTCGGCGATCCGGTCGCCCGATCCGGTCATCTTCCTGGAGAACGAGATCCTCTACGGCTACAGCTTTCCGGTGCCGAAGGACGAGGATTTCACCGTTCCTCTCGGCCGCGCCAAGGTGCTGCGCGAGGGGGCCGACGTGACGATCACCGCCTTCTCGCTGATGTGCCACCACGCGCTGGCTGCGGCCGAGCAGCTCGCGGAGGAGGGGATCGAGGCGGAGGTGATCGACCTGCGCACCCTGCGCCCGCTCGACACCGAGACGATCGTGGAGTCGGTCAAGAAGACGAACCGGCTGGTTACGGTGGAGGAGGGCTGGCCGTTCGCCGGCATCGGCTCCGAACTGGCGGCGGTGATGATGGAGCAGGCCTTCGACTGGCTCGACGCGCCCGTGCGGCGGGTGGCCGGCATGGACGTGCCCATGCCGTACGCCGCCAACCTGGAGAAACTGGCCCTGCCGCAGGTCGAGACGATCGTCGAGGCCGCGAAAGCCGTCTGCTACCGCTGAGCGCTTCGGTCTTCCAGCCGCCCGTTCCCTAGCCGCCCGTCGACTACCCGCCCCAGAGCGAGACCCGGCCAATGCCTACCAACATCCTGATGCCGGCGCTGTCCCCGACCATGACGGAGGGGACCCTCGTGAAGTGGAACGTCGCCGAGGGCGACCAGGTGAAGGCGGGCGACGTCATCGCCGAGATCGAGACGGACAAGGCGACGATGGAGGTCGAGGCGGTCGACGACGGCACGGTCGGCCGGATCGTCGTCGCCGAGGGCACGGAGGGCGTGCAGGTCAATTCCGTCATCGCCGTACTGGTCGGCGAGGGGGAGAGCGGGGACGCCGAGGACGGCGCCGACGCAGAGGACGAAGCCGACGACGCCGAGGCGGCGGGCGCCGCCCCGAAGGGCGGGCGGGAGCCTCAGGAGGATCGCGCCGACCGAGCCGGGAAAGAGCCGCAGCGTCGCGGCGCTGCCGAGGGCGACGACGACGGGCGAGCGGCGGCGCAGGCTTCGCCACTCGCCGCGCGCATGGCGGAGATCGCCGGGATCGATCTCGGCGCCGTTACCGGCAGCGGACCCGGCGGCAAGATCGTCAAGGCGGATGTGGAAGCGGCTTCGGGCTCGGCCTCGCGCGCCGCGCCGCGGAAGGCGAACGGCGACGGCCGCGTCTTCGCCTCGCCCCTGGCGCGACGCATGGCGGCGGAGGCGGGCATCGACCTCTCCGACCTCGCCGGCAGCGGGCCCGGCGGCCGCATCGTGAAGAGCGACATCGAAGACGCGCGCAAGCGAGGCACGGCCAAGCCGGCGGCGGAAAAGCCCGCCGCCGAGGCGCCCGCCGGCGCGGCGAAGCAGCCCGGCGCCATGCCCGGCATGCCCGAGTTCGACCTCGTCCCGCTCTCGGGCATGCGCAAGGTGATCGCGCGGCGCCTGACAGAATCGAAGCAGACGATCCCGCACTTCTACATGACGGTCGACTGCGCGGTGGACGAACTGGTGCGGGTGCGCGCGGCTCTCAACCAACGCGCCCCCGAGGGCGTCAAGCTTTCGATAAACGACCTGATCATCAAGGCGGTGGCGCTCGCGCTCCGCAGGGTCCCCGACGCCAATGCGTCTTGGACCGACGAAGGCATCCGGCGCTGGAAGTCCGTCGATGTCGCGGTCGCGGTCGCCATCCCCCAGGGCCTCATCACGCCGATCATCCGCGGCGCCGACGAGAAGGGCCTCGCCCGGATATCGGCCGAGATGAAGGATCTCGCCAAACGGGCGCGCGACGGCAAGCTGAAGCCGGAAGAGTTCCAGGGCGGCACCTTCAGCATCTCGAACATGGGGATGTACGGCATTCGCCAGTTCGATGCGGTCATCAACCCGCCGCAGGCATGCATCCTGGCGATCGGCGCAAGCGAGCAGCGTGCCGTGGTGAAGGACGGCGCCCTGGCGGTCGCGACGATGATGACCTGCACCCTGTCCTGCGACCATCGCGTGGTCGACGGGGCGCTCGGTGCCCAGTGGCTGGCCGCGTTCAAGGGCCTGATCGAGTTCCCGGCGGCGATGCTGCTCTAGTCCGGCGCCCGCCCGAATGGCGGGCGGTCCGCGTTCAAGCCCGAGAAGGAGGGCCATCCGTGGCCGAAACCAGCTTCGATCTGATCGTCGTCGGCGGCGGTCCGGGCGGATACGTCGCCGCCATCCGCGCGGCACAGCTCGGCATGAAGACGGCTCTGGTGGAGCGGGAGCATCTGGGCGGCATCTGCCTCAACTGGGGCTGCATCCCGACCAAGGCCCTGCTGCGCTCGTCGGAGATCAACCACATTCTCCACAATCTCGACGCCTACGGTTTCAGCGCGAAGGACGTCGCGTTCGATCTCGCCAAGGTGGTGAAGCGGTCGCGCGGCGTCGCCAAGCAGCTCTCGGGCGGGGTCGCGCACCTGCTGAAGAAGAACAAGGTCACGGTCGTGGACGGCCAGGGCCGCCTGAACGGGGCCGGCAAGGTGCGGGTCGAGAAGGACGGCAAGACGGCCGCCGACCTCGCGGCTCCGCACATCATCCTGGCGCCGGGCGCGCGGGCGCGTTCGTTCCCCGGGCTGGAGCCCGACGGCAAGCTGATCTGGACTTATCGCGAGGCGATGGTGCCGGAAGCGATGCCGAAGTCGCTGCTCGTGATCGGTTCCGGTGCGATCGGCATGGAGTTCGCCAGCTTCTATTCGGACATGGGTGCCGACGTGACAGTGGTCGAAGTGCTCGACCGCATCCTGCCGCAGGAGGACGAGGACATCTCCGCCTTCGCGCAGAAGGCGTTCGAGAAGCAGGGCGTGAAGATTCACACCGGTGCCAAGGTAACCGAACTGAAGCCGGGCAAGGACAGCGTCACGGCCACCTTCGAGGCCGACGGCAAGGCCCGGACATTGACCGTGGACCGCGTCGTGCTCGCGGTCGGGATCACCGGCAATGTCGAGGATCTCGGGCTCGACGGCACCAAGGTGAAGGTCGAGCGCGGGCACATCGTCGTGGACGAGTGGCTCCGCACCGGCGAGAAGGGCGTCTATGCGATCGGGGACGTCGTCGGTGCTCCGTGGCTCGCCCACAAGGCCAGCCACGAAGGGGTGATCTGCGTGGAGAAGATCGCCGGCGTGAAGGACGTCCATCCCCTCGACACCAGCCGGATTCCCGCCTGCACCTACTGTCGGCCCCAGGTCGCCAGCGTCGGCATGACCGAACGCCGCGCGAAGGAGGCCGGGCTCGACGTGAAGGTCGGCAAGTTCCCCTTCATCGGCAATGGCAAGGCGATCGCGCTCGGCGAGCCGGAAGGGCTGGTGAAGACGGTATTCGACGCCAAGACCGGCGAGCTGCTGGGGGCCCACATGATCGGGGCGGAGGTTACCGAACTGATCCAGGGCTACGCCATCGCCCGCACGCTGGAGACGACCGAGGCGGAACTGATGCATACCGTCTTTCCCCACCCGACCATCTCGGAGGCGATGCACGAGGCCGTGCTTGACGCATATGGGCGGGCCATCCATTTCTAGCGGTTCGCGGCCCTTCGCCGCCCTCCACGGCGCGGGGGGCGCTCTTCCAGCCGAGCAGAGAGACGCATGACGGCGGCGGTATCAGATCCGGCCGGGCGCACGGTCCGGCATCCCGAGAAGGCGCACCGGCCCGATAATCCGATCCAGCGCAAGCCCGCCTGGATCCGGGTCAAGGCACCGACCTCCAAGGGTTATGCCGAGACGCGCCAGATCGTGCGGGAACACGGCCTCGCCACCGTCTGCGAGGAGGCGGCCTGCCCGAACGTCGGCGAGTGCTGGGCGAAGCGGCACGCGACGATGATGATCCTGGGCTCGGTCTGCACCCGCGCCTGCTCCTTCTGCAACATCGCGACTGGCAGGCCCGGTGCGGTCAATCCGCACGAGCCCCGCAACGTCGCGGATGCGGTGGCGAAGCTCGGGCTCCAGCACGTCGTCGTGACGTCCGTCGACAGGGACGATCTCGCCGATGGCGGCGCGGCACACTTCGCCGCGACCATCGGGCAGATCCGCCTGTTCTCGCCCGGTACGACGATCGAGGTGCTGACCCCCGACTTCCTGCGCAAGGACGGTGCGCTGGAAACCGTGGTCGCGGCGCGGCCGGACGTCTTCAACCACAATCTGGAGACGGTGCCGCGCCTCTATCCCGAAGTGCGGCCGGGGGCGCGCTACTTCCACAGCCTGCGCCTGCTCGATCGGGTGAAGGAAATCGACCCGACGGCCTTCACCAAGTCCGGGATCATGGTCGGGCTCGGCGAAGGACGGCAGGAAGTCATGCAGGTGATGGACGACCTGCGGAGCGCCGAGGTGGACTTCCTGACGATCGGCCAGTATCTGCAGCCGACGCCGAAGCATCACGCGATCGACCGGTTCGTCACGCCCGACGAGTTCGAGGCCTATGCCCACATGGCGTACGGCAAGGGCTTTCTGATGGTCTCCGCCTCGCCGCTGACGCGTTCGTCGTACCATGCGGCGGAGGATTTCCAGGAGTTGCGCCAGGCCCGGGCGCGACGCCTGGCCGCGGCCGAATAACGGCGGACGCGGACCGTATGCCTACGCACGCCGAACGGCGCTTCCTGCCCTACTCCCAGGAGCAGCTCTACAGCCTCGTGGCGGAGGTGGAGCGCTATCCGGAGTTCCTGCCCTGGTGCATCGCCGCGCGCGTGCGCAGCCGGCAGGACGATGTGATCGTCGCGGACCTGGTCATCGGCTTCAAGATGATCCGCGAGCGCTTCACTTCGCGCGTCACGCTCACGCCACCGGAGCGGATCGACGTGGCCTATACCGAGGGCCCGCTGCGATACCTCAACAATCACTGGGTCTTCGAGCCGGCACCGGGTGGCTGCGTCATCGACTTCTTCGTCGATTTCGAATTCAGGTCGGCCATCCTGCAGAAGCTGATCGGCGCCCTGTTCAACGAGGCGGTGCGGCGCATGGTCGGCGCATTCGAGGCGCGCGCCCACACGCTCTACGCCGCGGGTGCGGCGGCGGGCGCGACCGCGCGCGAATAGTCACCGCACCTCGGTGAGGGTGAAGGTGACGAGGCCGTCGCCCTCCGGCGCCGTGAAGCGTACCAGCCGGTCGGCCTCGTCGAACCAGAGGCCGTAGGCCTTTCCGTCCGCCGTCACGCGGTAATGCCGGGCACGCAGGTCGCCCTCGCGTCCCGGCACCGTCGCTTCGCCCGCATCGACGACCTGGGCCGGGTAGACGCGCCCGGACGCGGAGGCGAGCACCGTATCGGCGCGGACGATCTCCGGCGACCACGGGTTCATCGGCCAGACGCCGGCCGGTGCCCGCTCCTCGCCCCGCGCATTGCGGACGACGAAGGCGTCGCCTTCCGCGCGTCCCTCGACCACCCTATCCTCGCCGTTCCGAACCGTGGTGCTGTCGTAGCGGACCAGCCGGCCGCCGCGCCACTGCTCACGCCGGTCGGCTTCCTCGCGGTGGAGAGTTACCGGCCCGATCCCGACGCGCACTTCGAAACGCGTATCGACCGTCACGCCGTCGCCGTCCGCGCGGATCGTGTTCGTGTAGGTGCCGATCTCGCCGTGCTGCGAATGGTCGATCGTATAGACGTAGGTGCCCGCGGGCGGCATCGCCGCCGTGGCGGGCGTCGCCAGCCCCAGACCGAGCCAGACGATGGCGGATGCATATCGCACGCGGGAGGCTCCTGTTCTTCCATATGTCGCTGGCAAACGTAACCCGCTTCGGGCCGGCGGGTTCCGCCGAGGCGGGCCGCTCACACAACGTCCGTAAAATTGACAAATTCAGGAATATTATCTGACTATCGCGGGCTTCTTATTTACCGGTCCCGGTGCATGGTGTCCGCGGTCGCGCCCCTTCCTCATCGAGGACTAGGGACCTACGCGACTCGGTGCTTGCGGCTTTCCGTCCGAACGCGGTAAAGGGTGCGGCGCTGCCATATTGGACGGAAACGAACTGTCCGGCGACAACCGGACGAAAAACAAGGTCGCCTCGGAAGCACGCGCAGGCATCAATCGGACGAGCAGTAGTACCGCGCCTTTGTGGAGGCGCCGGTATTATGGCGGCGGGCACTTTTGCTTTGCTGTTGCCGTTCGGAAGCCAGCCGGCCATTCGGGACGAGCCGGGGTAAAGTCTTCGATGAGACGTTTCATACTATTAGTTCTCGCCCTCGCCCTCGCGGGCTCTTTGGGGCTTGCCGCGCCGGCACAGGCGGGTGCCGTTTACACCGCGATCGACTTCGACGGCGAGGGACTGGAATGCCTCGCCCTGACGATCTACTGGGAGGCGCGCGGGCGCGGCCTGAAGGAGCAGGACGCCGTCGCCCATGTGGTGCTGAACCGGGTCGCCGATCCGGTCTTCCCGGATACGATCTGCGGCGTCGTCAGGCAGGGCGGCAAGCGGCGCAACCGCTGCCAGTTCAGCTGGTACTGCAACGGCCGGCCGGACGACCCCACGGAGAAGCCGGCGTGGCGCGAGGCCAAATCGCGTGCGCGTGCCGTCCTGGCCGGCAAGGCCGGCGACCCGACGGATGGGGCCACGTACTTCCACCATGTGCGGGTCAGGCCGCACTGGCGCACCGCTTTCGAGCAGACCGCGCAGCTCGGCCCCCATATCTTCTATCGCTGATCCTTCACTGCTGACGGCGGGGCGTCACTCGGCCGGCTGAAGCGCCCGCCGGGAGGCGGGCCGCACGGCGACCGCCGCTCCCACGCCGACCAGCAGCACGACGGAGATCGACCAGAACACCAACTCCGCCCGGCCGTGGTCGAGCATCAGGCCGACCGCCAGGGGGGCGATCGCCGAACCTGCGTCGAGGCCGGAATAGACGAAGCCGAAGACGCGCCCGCTGGCCCCCTTCGGCGTCGCGCCGCGCACCAGCATGTCGCGTGAGGGCGTGGTCACCCCGGTGAGGAATCCCGCCGCCGCGACCAGGGGGATCAGAGCGCTGCCCGCCATCGCCGGCAGGGTGAGGGGCAGGATCAGAACCGATGCCCCGCCCAGGCCCGCCGCCACCACCAGCGTGTGGTGCGACGAGCGGTCCGCCAGCACGCCGCCCACCAGAACGCCGGCCGAGGCGCCGAGCAGGAAGCCGGTCAGGGCGGCGTTCGCCGTGACCAGCGGGGTCGCATGGAGCGCGAACAGCGTCGCCGGCAAAAAGTTCTGCACCCCGATCAGCGCCAGGCTGAGCAGGAAGAAGTAGAGGAAACACAGGAGCACCGGCCGTGCGAAGAGCGGCGCCAGGCCGGGGGCGATCGCCGATGCGCCGGCCGCCCCATGCGTGCTGGGCGCGGAGGGCGCCCTGTCCTCGTTCAGGTGCCGGCGCTGCAGATAGAGGGCGGCCAGGATGGGTAGGCCGGCCAGCCCGACCGCGATCAGCGCGCCGCGCCAACTGAACATGGTGGCCAGCGTCAGGACCGAGACCGGCGCCAGTGCCCACCCCAGGTTGCCGCCCAACGTGTGGATGCCGTAGGCGCGGCCGAGCCGGTTCTCCCGCACCGAAGAGGACAGGATCGAGAAGTCCGCAGGATGGAAGACGCTGTTGCCGAGGCCGGCCAGCATGACCAGCGGAACCAGCATCCAATAGCCGTCGGCGAAGCCGTAGGCGATGGTCGCGCAGCAGAGCAGCCCGAAGCCCAGCAGCAGCATCAGCCGCGCGCCGAACCGGTCGACCAGGAAGCCCGCGATGGTCTGCGCCACACCGGACGTGGCGTAGAACAGGGCCATCAGCAGCCCCAATTCGGCGTAGCCGACGCCCAGGTCTTCGCGCAGCAGGGGAAAGAGCGGCGGCAGGACGAGCTGGTAGAAGTGGCTGCCGGCATGGCCGAGCCCGATCAGTCCGATCACCCGGCCGTCCTGCCGTACCGTCTGGGCTTCCGCCGCGTTCGTCTTCACCGGACCTGCTCCTTCCGGCTTGGCCGTGCCGTGGGCCAAGACTATAGACCGGAGCGCGCGGGTGGGCGAACCCGTCGCGGACGTGTCCCGGTCCGTCGGCGTGGACCGAAATTGCCGCAAACGTGGCGTATCGCGGGTTGCGCCGGGCGGCGGCGCGGCTAGGGTGTCGCGAAGCGATAGGAGTTTGCGAGAGGATGATGCCGGGCTTCGGATCGGCCGCACGCGCGCTGGCGGCGGCGTCGTTGATGTGCGCGATGCCCGCCGCCGCCCAGCAACAGGCGACCTGGACAGACCGCGACGTCGCGGTGCTCCAGGGCCTCGACAAGATCACGGCGCGCGTATGGACGTTCGAGGCGCGAACCGGGGCGACGGTCCGGTTCGGCACGCTGGAATTGAGGGTGGAGGCCTGCCGCAAGCGCCCGCCGGACGAGCCGCCGGACAGTGCTGCCTTCATCGAGATACGCGAGACGCCGGTTGATCCGGGCAGTCCGCCCCTGTTCCGGGGATGGATGTTCGCCTCCAGCCCCGCCCTCTCGTCGCTGGAGCATGCGGTCTACGACGTGTGGGTGCTGGAGTGCCGATAGGCCGACGGCCCCGTCGGCGCCGGTAGGGTGGTCGTACCGACGTTCTGCTCGAACGTTTCCGCTCGGCCGTAGCCGCTCGCTGCGTGCGACCCGTGGCGGCCTACGCCTCTTCCGTGTCGTCGGCGCGGGCGCGGAGCAGGAACGCCTCCAGTGCCGCGTCCGACAGTTCCGACGGAAAGGCGGCCTCTGTGCCGATCGACTCGGCCAGCATGCGGCGATAGTGCGAGCGCGGCACTTCGACCGCACCGAAGGTGGCCAGGTGCTCGGTCACGAACTGCGCGTCCAGCAGCCTGAATCCGCCCGCGACCAGGCGCGCCGCGAGGTGGACGAGCGCCACCTTGCTGGCGTCGCGGGCCCGGCTGAACATGCTCTCGCCGAAGAAGGCGCCGCCCAGCGCCACCCCGTAGAGGCCGCCGACGAGTTCGCCGTCGTGCCAGCACTCCACCGTGTGGCAGTTGCCCATGTCGAAAAGGCCCGCATAGAGGCGGACGATCTCCGCGTTGATCCAGGTGTCGCTACGATCCGGGCCGGGGGCCGCGCAGCCGTGGATGACGGCCTCGAAATCGCTGTCGCAGCGGATCTCGAACGGGCCGCGCCGCACCGTGCGGCGCAGGCGACGCGGCACGTGGAAGCGGTCGAGCGGCATGATCCCGCGGCGCTCGGGATCGATCCAGTAGACGGTGCGCGCGTCGCGACCCTCCGCCATCGGGAATATCCCGGCGGCGTAGGCACGCAACAGCAGTTCAGGCGTGACCTCTATCACCAGCGTCGCGTCCGCCCTCGTCCCGGTCGTTCCGTGCCGGTCCGGACGCCCGCCGGCCACCGCCAGCGTCAGTCGCCGTCGTCCATCCATCGTTCGAGCCAATGGATGTCGTAGTCTCCGGCGGCGAACTCGGGGTCGGTCACGATCCGGCGGTGCAGGTCCAGATTGGTCTCGATCCCCGCTATCACATACTCGCCGAGCGCCCGTTGCAACCGCTGCCGGCACATCTCCCGGTCGCGGCCATGCACGATCAGTTTGGAGACCATGCTGTCATAGTGCGGCGGCACCATGCAGCCGTCGTAGAGATGGGAGTCGATGCGCACGCCGATACCGCCCGGCGGGTGATAGCCGGTGACTCTCCCCGGCGACGGAACGAAGGTCCGTGGATGCTCGGCGTTGACCCGGCATTCGATGGCGTGGCCCTGGAAGCGGATGTCGGACTGCGCGTAGCCGAGCGTCTCGCCCGCGGCGACGCGGATCTGCTCGCGCACCAGGTCGATGCCGGTGATCATCTCGGTGACGGGATGCTCCACCTGGATGCGGGTGTTCATCTCGATGAAGAAGAACTCCCCGCCCGTGTAGAGAAACTCCATCGTGCCGACGCCGCGATAGCCGATGCGCCGCACGGCCGCAGCGGCGATCTCGCCGATCCGCATCCGCTGCTGCGGGTCGAGGGCGGGCGAGGGCGCTTCCTCCACGACCTTCTGGTAGCGCCGCTGCAGCGAGCAGTCGCGTTCGCCCAGATGCACGACATGGCCGTGATTGTCGGCCAGGATCTGCACCTCGATATGCCGCGGCCGGTGCAGATAGCGCTCCAGATAGACGGCGTCGTTGCCGAAATTGGCCATTGCCTCGCGCTTGGCGAGTGCAAGGGCCCGTTCCAGGTCGTCCGGTCCCTGCGCCAGCTGCATGCCCTTGCCGCCGCCGCCGCCGGCCGCCTTGATCAGGATCGGAAAGCCGATCTCGTGGGCCAGCCGCCGTGCGTCCGCGTCCGTCTCGACCGGGCCGTCGCTGCCCGGCACGACCGGCACGCCGGCCTCGCGGGCGGCGCGCTTCGCGGTGATCTTGTCGCCCATCAGGGCGATGTGCTCCGGCGACGGGCCGATGAAGGTGAAGCCGTGTTCCTCGACCATCGCGGCGAAACCGGCATTCTCCGACAGGAAGCCGAGCCCGGGATGGATGGCGTCGACATCGGCGATGCTCGCCGCCGTCAGCAGGGCGGCCTTGTTGAGATAGCTGTCGCGGGACGGCGGCGGCCCGATGCAGACGCTTTCGTCCGCCAGGCGGACATGCATGGAATCGGTGTCGGCGGTCGAATGGACCGCCACTGTGGCGATGCCGAGGTCGCGGCACGCACGCTGGATGCGCAACGCGATCTCGCCGCGGTTGGCGATCAGGACCTTGCGGAACACGCTTGCCTCCCGCCGCTCTGCCGTTGGCGGTGCCTCACTCGACGATCATCAGCAGTTCGCCGAATTCGACCGGTGCGCCGTTGGCGACCAGGATCTGCTTCACGGTGCCGGCGCGCGGTGCCGGGATCTGGTTCATCACCTTCATGGCCTCGATGATCAGGAGCGTATCGCCCTTGGCGACCGTGTCGCCGACCTTGACGAAAGGCGGGGCACTGGGCTCGGAGCCGAGATAGGCCGTGCCGACCATGGGCGAGGTCACCGCTCCCGGGTGCGCGCCATCCGGTGCGGCGGAGCCCGGCTGGGGCTGGGCCACGGTCGCGACCGGCACCGCCACCGAGGGCATGGACGCGATGGCGGCGGCGGTGCGCGCGACCCTTATGCGGCGCTGGCCGTCCTCCCACTCGATTTCCGTCAGGCCGGTCTCGTCGATCAGGCCGGCGAGGCGGCGGATCATGTCGGCGTCGACGTCGAAGGCTGGCATCGTCGGTTGCGTTCCCGTCACTGTTTCGGCCGGACGCGCGCCGGCATGGCGCTCAGGTCTGTGGCGACGTCTGGAGAAGGGCGGCCGCCGCATCGATCGCAAGGATATAACCGCGTGCGCCGAAGCCGCAGATCACTCCCTGTGCCGCCTGGGATACATAGGAGTGCCGTCGGAAGGACTCGCGACGGTGAACGTTGGACAAATGAACCTCGATCACCGGGACGTCAAGCAGCAGCAGCGCGTCCAGCAGCGCGATCGAGGTGTGGGTGAAGGCCGCCGGGTTGATGATCACGGCCGATGCGGAGCCGCGCGCGGCCTGGACCCAGCCGATCAGTTCCGCCTCGGCATTGGTCTGCCGGAAGTCGAGACCGAGCCCCAGTTCGGCAGCGCGGGCGCGGCACATCGCCTCGACGTCGGCCAGGGTCTGGCGACCGTAGACCTCCGGCTGGCGCACGCCGAGCATGTTCAGGTTGGGGCCGTTCAGCACGAGCACCGGCAGCGTCATGAAAGCCTCTCGCGGGGGCCGCTTCTGTTCGGCGGCAGGCCTTACCCCAGCAACGCCCCGTCCGCAAGCGCGGCGAGCGTTCAGAACCAGGTCTCTGGTGGACCGGACAGGTCGGGCAGCGGTACCGGATCGCGCCAGGCGCCCCCCACCACCATGCCGCGGCAGGCCAGGCGCCACCGCCCGTCTAGGCGCTCGCCTACTACGTCGCGATAGACGAAGTCGCCCTTTTCGACCTCGATGACGGTGGCGTCGCCGGGGCCGCCTGGGGCCAGGACGCCCAGTTCGGGCCGGCGGATCGCCCGCGCGGGGGCGACCGTCGCGCAGCGGACCACGTCGACGATCTCCATGCCGAGGCAGACGAACTTCGACATGGTGTCGAGGACATGCGGGGCGAGGCCGACGATGCTGAGGACGTGCACGTCGCTGCTGATCGTGTCGGGCAGGAAGCCGGCGTCCAGCATGGCGCGCGCCGAGGCGAAGCCGAACGAGCCGCCGCCGTGCCCGACGTCGAACAGGACGCCGCGTGCCCGCGCCTCCAGCACTTCCGGCCGGACGCCGCCGCGCGGCAGGGCGGGGCCGCCCGGGAAGGGGCGAAAACAGTGGGTCAGCACATCGCCGGAGCGCATCCGGGGCAGAACCTCGTGGCGTGACGGCGGCGGATGGTCGAGATGGGCCATCAGGGGCATGTCGACCGCCTCTGCGACTTCCAGCGCCATCTCGAAGGGTGCGGCACCGGCACCGCCGCTGGCCGTGCGCCCGACGCGGATTTTTATCCCGACCAGGATGTCGCGGTTCGCCTCGGCGACGCGTACGCATTCGTCCAGGTCGAACATGCGCAGGTCCTGGCTCTCGCCGACCATGACCGTCCGGCCGAACGCGAAGATGCCCGCATAGGAGGCGTTGAGATAGGCCAGCACCCGTACCGGCGCGGGCTCCACGATGAAGCGTCGGAAGCCGTGGAACGTGCCGGGGCCCGCGCTCCCCGCATCGACCAGGGTCGTCGTGCCGCTGGCCGCCGCGACCGCCCCCGGATCGACACCCAGAGAGGTTCCGCCCCAGTAGACGTGGGCATGGAGATCGATCAGGCCCGGCGTGACGATGTGCCCTGCAACATCCCGTATCACGGTTTCCTGCCCGGCCGGCAGTCCCGGGCCGATAGCCTCCACCCGGCCGCCCGCGAAGGCTATGTCGGCCACCATGTCGACGCCCCGGCCAGGGTCGACGACGCGCCCGCCGCGCAGGATCAGTTCTGTCATCGCTACCTCGGCTCACATTCGGGGAGGGTCCGCCGGGCTGGGGCACCGCTCCGGGAAACAGCGATCGGATCGCCGGAAGATGCTCGATCCGTCTCGCCATAGTCCTTCGACGGTCGTCGCGAGGGGAAGCCCTTTCGCAGTCGGCCCGGCCGATTATCGAAGCCGTTCCTGCGCCCGGCGCCGTGCCGCCAGGGCGGTGATCGTCGCGGCGTGGCTCCACGCCAGGTCCTTGGCGGAGGCCGGCGCGCCGGTTTCGCGGTCGAACTGTTCGGGGAGCCAGCCGTCCTCCGGCGCGAGGCGGCGGATGGTGGCGAGCCAGGCGTTCCCGGCGGCGAAGGCCTGGTGGGCGTCCGCGGCGGTTCGGGCCGACCGGCTGCGCCTGTAGCAGAGTTCGGCACCGGCGAGCGTCGCGAACACGAAGGGGCCGCCCCCGTAGTAGCGGTCTCCCGCGAAGCGTCCCAGCGCGGGGGCGTGGCCTGGCGGCAGCGACGCGTTGACGGGATAGGCCGCCGCGAAGTCGGCCGCCAGCCGGTCGAGCGTGGCGGCGACGCGGTCGTCGAGCACGCTGTGCCGTCCGCCGTCGACCCCGGCATGCAGCACGCCGAGGACGACGGCGATGTCGGTGCGCGCCGGCGCTTCGCCCCCTTCGGGTACGCGGCTCAGATAGGCGCCCACCTCGGCGCTCCAGCAGGCGTCGAGCAGGGCCGGTATGGTGGTCGCCGCCGCGCGCCAGCGGCGCGCCGTGGCGGGATCGGCCGCCGCGATCCGGGACGCACCCCGGCGCAGTGCCCAGAACTGCACCAGGAGGGTGTGGTAGTGGCGCCCGCGCACATCCTCCCACAGGTCGATGCAGGGTCGCGCCGCATGCGCCGCCGTCCACTCCAGGTCGTCGGCGATCAGGGCTTCGGCGTCGGAGCCGCCGAAGCCGGCCTCCGCCGCGTCCATCAGTGCCAACGCGCGCAGCGCGGGGCCGTCGTTCTGCGGGCGTCCCCATCGGACGATGTCGAGGGTGCCGTCCGGGTTGAAGCGCACTTCGCCGCCCAGCGCATCGCCCTCCACCGCGGCCAGTTCGGCTTCCGGCCGGACGAACCGGACGAGATCGGCGCCCACGCTCCGCCGGAAGCCGTCGTCGGCGACCACGGCACGGCCGCTCAGCCCGCCGAGGCGGCGGCTGAAGCCGACGAAATCGGCGATATGGCGGGGCCAGTCCGCCGCGCGGTCACCGCGCGCGGCCAGGATCGTCGCCGCCGTCACGACCAGGGCGGAGTCGCGCAGCCAGTGAAAGAAATAGTCGGGGTCCGGGTCGTAGTCCGCGAGTACCGGGGAGGCGAGCACCGATCCCCGCGCGGGCACGACGGTCTGTCCGAAACCGTCGCGGCGTTTCGTCAGGCCGGTGGCCGAGACGCTCGCCGCCATCCGGACGGCCGACGCCGCCTCGCGCCGTTCGGCCCATGCGTCCAGGCTCCCGTGGCCGGCCTCCGCCGCCATGCGCTGACCCTCCGCAGCCAGTACAAGAGCGCGCAACAATCTGCTAGTGGTACCCGATATGCACGCGGAATCCGCTGCAGGGGTGCCGGGGGCGGTGCCGTACAGGGACGGGGATCTTCCACGATGTTCAAGAGCTTGGCGTTTGCGGCGGCGGGGATGGTGGTCTCCGGGGCGGCGGCGGCACATACCGGCGGCGAGCATGTCCATTCCTTCGTCGACGGCTTCGCCCATCCGTTCACGGGGCTCGACCATCTGCTGGTGATGGTAGCCGTCGGGATCTATGCCGCCCGCGCGATGACAATGCCGCTGGCGCTGCCCGCCGTTTTCGTCGGCTTCATGGCCGGTGGGGCGGTACTGGGTATGGCCGGTGTGCCGATCGCGTTCGCCGAGGCCGGCATCCTCGCCTCGGTCGCCGTCATGGCGGTGCTGGCCGCCGCCGGTCGGCTCGTGCCTCCCCTCTACGTCGTTCCGGTCGTCGCGGCCTTCGCCGTGTTGCACGGTTTCGCGCACGGGGCCGAAATGGCGCAGGGCGCCGATCCCCGGGCCTATGGCGCCGGCTTCGTCCTGGCCACGGCGCTGCTGCACGGCGTCGGGATCGCGCTCGGCCTGCTGGTCCGTCGCCGTCAGCGTCCGGCGCCCGCCCCCTGATCCGGCCCGTCCCCGCCCAATTGGTCGACAAGGACGCGGTTGATCCGCGCCCGGTCCGGCACCGGTGCGCACCACGGTGGCGCTGCCCTGGGACAGGCTGAACCGGTCGGGCCGCTGATCGGGGGCGCCGGCTTTCTCCACGCCGGCTCAGAAAGCGCGTGCGGCGCGGTCTCTCCGCCAGCCCGCAGACCCGCACCGCGCTCACGGATCGACGCCGGCCATGGCGCAGATCCTGTTCCAGGCTTCCGCCGGTACGGGCGAAACGGACAGGCGCGACTGGCGGACCAGCGGCAGGTCGGCGAAGTCGGGTTCCGCCTTGATCTCGGCGAGGGTGACGGGCTTGCCGACCGGGCGGACCGCGCGCACCTTGACCATGCCCCACTTTCCGGTCGAATCGGTCGGGTCCGGCTGATAGGGTTCCGCGACTTCGACGATGCCCACGATCGCCTTCTCGCCGACCGAATGGTAGAAGAAGCCACGGTCGCCGACCTGCATGGCCTTCATGTTGTTCTGGGCCTGATGGTTGCGTACGCCGTCCCAGCCGCCGACGCCCTCACGCACCATATCGTCCCAGGAATAGGTCTCGGGCTCGCTCTTGAAGAGCCAGTAGGCCATGATCGCCGCTCCCGCCGGTTCTCGCACCCGCCTTCATGCCGGCTCGGTGTGGGCGAGGCAAGGGACAGAAGCGATCGGGGCACCGGCCGATCCGGCCGCCGCCCCCCAGCAAGGAGGCCTTCCATGACCATCCAGCGTTTCGACATCACCACGGGTCCCGGCCCGCGCATGAGCCGCGCCGTCGTCAACGGCGACATGGTCTATATCTGCGGCCTGACGGCGAAGGACACCAGCCAGGACGTGAAGGGCCAGACCCAGCAGATCCTCGACACGATCGACTCCTATCTGGAGAAGTGCGGCACCTCGAAGTCCAAGTTGCTGACGGCCCAGCTCTGGCTGACCGACATGTCCAAGTTCGCCGACATGAACTCGGTCTGGAACGCCTGGGTCGACCCGGAGAACCCCCCGGTCCGCGCCTGCGTGAACGCGCAGCTCGCGCGTCCGGATATCCTGGTCGAGATCATGGTGACGGCGGCGAAGTAGCCCGGCACGTACGGGCCGTGCAGCGGGGATCGCCCCGCTACATGGCCCGCGCCCGCGCGTCGATGCGCTCGACTTCCGGCAGCACCTCGCCGATCAGACGGCGGGTCTGTTCGATGATTTCCTGGTCGCCCGTGCCGGTTGGGCGCAGGACGAATTTCGAGATTCCGGCGGCCACGAACTCCTCGATGCGGGCCACGATCGCGCTGGCGTCGCCGACGGCGAAGTGCCTGCGCGGGTCGCGCTTGGTGCGTTTGGCGAAAGCCGCCATGCGCTTCGGCAGGTCGCCGTCCTCCCAGCCGCCGAAGCGGAAATGGAAACCGGTGCCGTAATGGTCCTCGTCGATGCGCCGTCCCTGCGCCGCCGCCGCCTGCCTGATCGCGGCGACCACGGGGCCGACCTCCTCCGGCAGTTCCGAGCCGGCCTGCCAGCCCGTCCCGATGCGCGCTGTGCGCCGGATCGCGACCTTGCTGGAGCCGCCGATCCACATCGGCAGGTCCTTCTGCAGCGGCCGCGGGGCGATGCTCGCCTCGCTGATCGTGAAGTGCTTCCCCGCGTAGCTGAAGCTGGTCTCGCGCCAGAGGCCGGCGATGATGTCGAGGGCCTCGTCGGCGACGGCCCCCGAGCCCTGGGCCGTCAGCCCCATCGCAGCCCAGTCCGGCGCGATGGGACTGCCGACGCCGAAGGCGGGCAGCAGCCGCCCGCCGCTGAGATAGTCGATCGTGGCGCACTGCTTGGCGAGCAGCACCGGTTCGCGCAGGCCCGCGGAAGCGACGTTCATGCCGAACTTGATGCGGCGCGTACGGCCGGCCAGGGCGGCCATCACGCTCATGCATTCCAGGTGCGGCACGGTCGAGATCAGGCGGTCGGTCTGCCACAGCGAGTCGATCCCACCCTCCTCGCACAGGTCGACCCACCGCCAGAAGGCCTTCTCGTCCGAGAACGGAAAGTCGGCGAGGCCCAGCCCGACACCGACGGCCATGCCCGCCTCCTCAGCCGGTGAAGGTGTCGAAGGATTCCTGGATCGCCTTCATCTGGTTTCCCGCCGCGGAGGAAGGGACGATGATCGGCGTGCGGATGCCGGCGTCGAACCATTTGGCGAGTTCGTCGCGCACCTTGGCGGCCGGGCCGAACATCGTCACGTCGGCCAGCCAGCGGTCGCTCAGATGCTTCGGCACGTCCTCGCCGCGACCCTCTGCGATGGCTTTCTCCACGCCTTCCATTTCCTCGACATAGCCGGCCTCCTTCCAGTAGGCGCGGTAGTTGGGGAGGTGGGCGTAGCTGGTCAGCGTGCGCCGGTTGACGGCCTTCGCCGCCTCCACGTCGTCGGAAATGCAGGTCGGGATCATGCAGCCGACGAAGA
>JBKBLL010000034.1:0-21193 GCA_046296375.1 Alphaproteobacteria bacterium
CCAGAGGGGCTGCGGTCTTCCGCCCGCCACCGCATCAGCCACTATGCCAGATGCAGCGGAATGAGAGTTACAAGGGGGGCGGCCCGCCGCTCCGGCGGCCGCACCGCCCGGCACCGAGGGATCGTGCGGCGATGATCGGACTTCTCGACGACCCGCTGATCAGCGGCGTGGCCTTGCCGTTCGTGGCGGCCCTGACGGTGGCGCTCGCCGCCCGTCTCGCCGGCGGCGGCATCGCCCGCCGCGGGGCGGTCGCGGTTCCGCTCGCCTTTCTTCTGGCCTACCTGCCGCTGCTCGGGCTGCCCCCGTTTCCGCCGGTGGCGGCGGCGCACAAGGTCGGCTACGTGATCGCCGGCATGGTCGTGCTGGGCCTCGTCGTCGAGGGACGGGGTCGGTGGGCGGCACTTCTGGCGGGCGCGGCGGGGCTCGTGGCGGCCGTCGGATGGATCGGCCAGCGCCCCCTCTCCGGGCCGGGCGAGACGGCCTGGATCGTGGCCGCCGCCGTATCCGGGGCCGGGATCCTGGCCCTCGCCGCGCTGATGCGCGAACAGGCCCGTCCCGCGGTCGGTGGCGCGGTCCTGGCCGTGACGGCGCTCGGCCTCGCCGCCCTGGCGTTCTTCGGTGCCTCCGCGTCGATCATGCAGGCGGCGATCGCGCTCGCCGCGGCGGCCGGCGGCTTCGCCCTCCTCAACTTGTTCCGCCCTCTTCTGCCCTTCGGCGCGGCGGGCGTGCTGGGCGCCGTCGCGGCGTTGACCGCACTCGCCGCGCAGGCCGCCTTCTTCACGCGCCTCGACCGGTCTGCCATGCTGGTCCTCGGGGCCGCGATACCGAGCCTGTTCCTGGCCGGCCGGATGCCGGCCGTGCGGCGGCCGGGCCTCCTGTCGCCGATCCTCGCGGCGCTGGCGGCGGCCGTTCCCGTCGCCGCGGCCGCGGCTCTCGCCTGGTACGCGCAAAGCTCCGGCGCCGGCTGGCGAGCGTAGCAGGCACGACTGCAACAGCCGAAGGAGACCGCGCCATGCGCAAGAGCCTGACGATCGCCGCCGCCGTCCTGTCGCTGGGTCTGGCGAGCCCTGCCGCGGCGACCGACTTCACGGTCGACGCCGACCACACCATGATGTTCTTCAAGGTCGACCATCTCGGCTATTCGAACATGATCGGCCGGTTCAACAAGGTCGAGGGCCGCTTCACCTTCGACGAGAAGGCGCCCGAGGCGGCCAGCGTCGAACTGACCATCGACACGGCGTCGATCGACACGAACCACAAGCGCCGGGACGACCATCTCCGCTCGCCCGACTTCTTCAATGTCCAGGAATTCCCGGAAATGACCTTCAGGAGCACGAAGGTCGAGGTCACCGGGGAGAATACCGGCAAGGTGACGGGCGACCTCACCCTGCTCGGCGTCACGCGACCGGTGACGCTCGACGTCACCTTCAACAAGGTGGCACCGCATCCCCTGCCGCAATACAACAAGGTGCTGACCGCGGGTTTCTCGGCACGGGGCACGTTGAACCGCTCGGACTTCGGCATGACCTACGTGCTGCCCGCCGTCGGCGACGCGGTGACGCTGATGATCGAAATCGAGGGCGCCGAGAGGAAATAGGACCGAGGTCGGACGGTCCACAGGGATGGCCGAACGCGAAAAGGGCCGGCATCGTCGCCGGCCCCATCACGTCCGAGGACCACTCGCCGGACGTTCCCGCGAGGAACGTCGGGATACCGTAGTTCGGTTACCCGCCCGTCCGGGCGAAGCGGCGCCCGCCACGCGCCCAGCGGTCCCGTTCGGCCGGGCCTCGCTCGACGGGACGCGGATCGTCCGGGTAGGGCACATAGTCGCCGCGCGGCGGCGGCGGGTTGCCGCGATGGTTGCGGAAGCTGGTCGCGACCGGCGCGCGCTGCTCCACATCGTCCGGATAGAGGCTGCTCGGCGCGGCATCCTCCCAGGGATCCGCGGCGGCGACGGCGGAACCGCCCGCGGAGCGGCGCGCCAGCAGTTCGTTCGTCCGGCGCAGCTCGCCGATAAGGAGTTCCGTCTGCTGGCGCTGCGCGCTCTCGATCGCATCCAGGCGCCGCTTCACGCCGAAGACGGCGAAGGGCAGGATGCACCAGAGGATGCCGACCAGAATGATGGCGCAGACCAGCGTGAAGCCGGTCCAGCTGAGATTGGCGAACGTATTGCCGAGAACGGTGCCGAGATCCACCGTCTGGTTCATAGCGTACACTCCCGCGCCGGCCGTCCGGCGGCTGATGCAAAGGTAGGAGACATACTCGGAAGGTTCTTGTAAAGGCGGATTTAATTTTCTTGGTAAATCGCAGGGAACCGTCCGATTCGGGCGGAATTCGGGCGGCGTCGCCGGCAGGCGGCACGCCGTGTCCGGAAAAAGTTGGGCGAGGAGTCGGGACGGATCCGATGAGGGCGGGCGTACTGGTGACGGGCGGCGCCAAGCGCGTCGGAAGGGCGATCGCGGAGGCTCTCTCCGCCGACGGATGGTTCGTCTGCATCCACTACAACGGTTCGGGCGCGGCGGCGGCGGCACTGGTCGAGGATCTCCGCCGCGCGGGCGGCCGTGCGGTCGCACTGCAGGCCGACCTGGCGGACGTGGCGGCCACGGAGGCGCTGGTCGAGCGGGCGGCGGCGGCGGCCGGCGGCCTGGACGCGCTGGTGAACAACGCCTCCCTCTTCGAGAATGACGACCTCGCATCCATGACCGCCGACACATGGGAGCGCAACATGGCGGTGAACCTGCGGGCGCCGGCGCTGCTGTCGCGCGACTTCGCGCGGGCGTTGCCGCCGGAACGGCGCGGCTGCATCGTCAATCTGGTCGACCAGAAGCTCTGGAACCTCAATCCCGACTTTCTGTCCTACACGGTCGCGAAGGCGGGGCTGCACGCCCTGACCGAGATGCTGGCCATGACGCTCGCGCCCCGCATCCGGGCATGCGGTATCGCGCCGGGCCTGCTGCTGCCCAGCGGCAAGATGACCCGCGAGACCTTCGAGCGTGTCCACGGCCGCACGCCGCTGGGCTTCGGCCCGACCGTCGCCGAGATCGTCGCGGCGGTGCGGCTGATCCTGGCCACGCCCAGCCTGACGGGACAGACCCTGATCATCGACGGTGGCGAGAGCCTGCAGCGCCGGCTCAAGGACGTACAGTTCGAAGAGGCGGCGTGGGAGACGAGCCGGGACGAAGACGCCGCGGCGGGGCCGGCCGATGGGCGTTGACGCGTCTCCCGGGCTAGCCGCGGACGGCCTGCGTCAGCTTCTCCTGCTGGCCGGGCTGCGGCGCATCTTCCTGCACCGCTATGCGCTGTCCTGCTCGATCGGCATCCACGCTTTCGAACGGCGCGGACCGCAGCGGCTGCTGGTCGACATCGACCTCTATGTCCGGCCGCGGCCGCCCGACGGCGAGGACACTATCGACACGGTGCTGGACTACGACTTCCTGCGCGAGGAGATCGGCCACCTCGCCGCCTCGCGCCATTTCGAACTCCAGGAGACGCTGCTCGAGGCCATAGCGGGCATATGCCTTACAAAGCCGCAGGTGCTGGCGGCGCGCGTCTCGACGGAAAAGCCGGACGTCTATCCGGACTGCGCGGCCGTCGGCGTGGAACTGTTCGTCGCCCGGGATGACCTCGGCCTGCCGGCGGCGCTATTCTCGACCTCTCCCGGCTGACTACGCGAAGGCGGAAAAAAATGAGCATGTATGATCTGGTGATCCGCAACGGCACGGTCGCCACCGCGGATGCCGTCGTGAAGTGCGACATCGGCGTTGCCGACGGGCGGGTCGTGGCGCTGGCGCGCGATCTGGGCAAGGGTACGCGGGAAGTCGACGCGACCGGCCGGATCGTGATGCCCGGCGGCGTCGACAGCCACTGCCATATCGAGCAGCGCAGTTCCTCGGCCGACGCCCAGAATGCCGACACCTGGTTCAGCGGCACGACCTCGGCGGCCTGCGGCGGCACCACCACCGTGATCTGCTTCTCGCCCACCCGGAAGGGCGGCACGGTCGCCAAGGAGGCCGCGGCCTATCACGAACTGGCGAAGAAGTCGGTCATCGACTACGGCATCCACATCGTGGTCAACGATCCGAACGAGCAGGTTTTGGCCGAACTGCCCCGCCTGATCGAGCAGGGGCATCGCTCGATCAAGATGTTCATGACGTACGACAGTAATTTCGTCGACGACGCGGCGGTCCTGAAGGTCCTGGCCACGGCGCGTCGAAATCAGGCCTTCGTCTGCGTCCATGCCGAGAACCACGAGGCGATCAAGTGGATGACGGCCCAGCTGCTGGCGGCCGGCCTGGGTGACGCCAAGTACCATGCCTGGGCGAAGCCGCCGGTGGTGGAGCGGGAAGCGACGCACCGCATCATCGCGCTCGCCGAGATGCTGGACCAGCCGATCCAGGTCTTCCACGTGACGTGCGACGACGCTGCCGAGGAGATCCATCGCGCGCAGCAGCGCGGGCTGAAGGTGTGGGGCGAGACCTGTCCGCAGTATCTCGTGCTGACCGCCGACGATCTGGACCGTCCCGATTTCGAAGGGGCGAAGTTCGTGTGCAGCCCGGCGCCGCGGACCAAGGCCGATCAGGAGGCGCTCTGGGGCCATCTGCGCACGGGCGTGCTCGACGTGATCTCCTCCGACCATGCGCCCTACAACTTCAAGGGCCCGTCCAGCAAGTCGGCGGGTGGAACCGACGTTCCCTTCACCAAGATCCCGAACGGCGTGCCGGGGGTGGAGACGCGGCTGCCGATCGTCTTCTCGGAGGGCGTGTCGAAAGGACGGATCGACCTGCAGACCTTCGTGGCGCTGACCTCGGCGAATTCCGCCAAGCTGTTCGGGATCTTCCCGCAGAAGGGCACGATCGCCGTCGGGTCGGACGCCGATTTCGCGATCTGGGATCCCGAGCGCGAAGTGACCATCACGCACGGCCTGCTGCACTCCGCGACCGACTACACGCCCTATGAGGGCCTGCAGGTGAAGGGGTGGCCGGTGATGACCTTCAGCCGCGGCCGGCTGGTGTGCGAGGAATTCGAGGCCAGGACCGAAGAGGGGTGGGGCCGCTTCCTGGCGCGCGGACCGTATCCCTATGTCCGCCCGAGTGGCCGCTTCACGACGCCGTTCGACCCGATCGCCGGCAAGCTGCTCTGACGGCGCCGCCGGCCGGCCGGCAGGGTCCGGGCCAGCGGCGGCAAGCCTCCCGAAACGCAAGCCTCCTGAAACGAAAGAGCCCCGCGACAGAAGCCGCGGGGCTCTTTGCTCGTATGGCGGCCCGACCGGGGAGGGGCCGCCGCTTCGCTGCTCTCAGTGGAAGCGGCGCGGCAGTTCGGCGACGGCCTGATCGATCAGCACGTCTCCCCGCGGGCCCGACAGTTCGTCGACGAGGACGCGGCGTGCCGCCGCGATGGCGATGTCGCCGGCCTGACGACGGACTTCGCGGACCGCGTCCGCTTCGGCCTGGGCGATCTTGTCGAGCGCCTGTTCGCGCCGGCGCGCCAGCAACGCCTCCAGCGATTCGGCTGCCGCCTTCGCATGCCGCTCCGCCTCGCGGCGGGCGTGTGCGACGATCTCGTCCGCCTCGCGCGCCGCGTCCCGCTGCTGCTTGCGGATTTCGGCGAGGCGCGTCTGCGCTTCCTCACGCAGCTGGCGGGCCTCCTCGATCTGGCTGCGGATCGCCGCGGCCCGTCGGTCGAGCATGCCGCCGACGATCTCCATGGCCTTGCGGCCCACCACGGCAATGAAGATGACGAAGGCGACCAGGACCCAGAAATCGTAGGTCGCAAAGAAAGATTGGGGTTCGCCCATCAGGCACGCTCCCGCATCGCGGAATCGACGGCGGCCTCGACGCGGCCGACGTCGGGCTCACTGCCCGTAAGCCGGGCCGAAACCGACTGCGCCACCTCGACCGCGACGGCGCGCAGATTGTCGAGCGCGTCGTGCTTCGCGGCGGCGATCCGGCTCTCGGCCGCCTGGCTCTGCGCGGCGACCTCCGCTGCCAGGCCGGCCTGGGCCTCGGCGGTGGTCTGGGCGAGCTTCGCCTCCATCTCGCGGAGCATCGCCTGGGCGTCGTGCCGGGCGTCCGCCAGGGCCTTCTCGTACTGGCCGCGCGCCGCTTCGGCTTCGGCATTGAGCTGGGCGGCCTTGTTCAGGTCCTCGCCGATTCGCGCGCCGCGCTCCTCGATCACCGAGGCCACACGCGGCAGCGCCACGCGCGACATCAGCATGTAGAGGGTGAAGAAGGCCACCGCGCCCCAGAAGAGCTGGGGCGGGAAGGTGGTCGGGTCGAGTTGGGGCAGGCCGCCCGGCTCGCCCGGCTCGGCGGCCTGCGCCACGCCGAGACCGAGGGCGACGCCCCCGGCCGCGAGCGCTGCCGGCGCGAGCCGCAGGAGTTGGTTGATCACGGGTGGTGTCCCCATCGTCGCGGATGCCCCGCGAGCGCCGATCAGGTGAACAGGATGAGGAACGCGACCAGCAGCGCGAACAGCGCGATGGCTTCCGTCAGCGCGAAGCCCAGAATGCCGATGCCGAAGACCTGGTCGCGGGCGGCGGGGTTGCGCGCGATCGCCGTGATCAGGTTGGAGAAGATGTTGCCGACGCCGATGCCGACGCCCCACAGGGCCAGGACGGCGATGCCGGCACCGATCATCTTCGCGGCTTCGACGATGGGAAGCGGTTCCATGGAGACTATCCTTCAGCTCAGAGTGCGGGAGAGATGTGTCCTGCCGGCGGACCGGCCGCGTCAGTGCAGGTGCACCGAGTCGTGCAGGTAGAGGCAGGTGAGGATGGTGAAGACGTAGGCCTGCAGCACCGCCACCAGGAACTCGAACCCGGTGAGTGCCACGTTCACGACCAGCGGCGCAATACCCAGCAGGCCGAGCATGACCGTGAACATGGCGAACACCTTCAGCATGGTGTGTCCGGCCATCATGTTCGCGAAGAGCCGCACCGACAGGCTGATCGGGCGCGACAGGTAGGAGATGAGTTCGATCGGGATGATGATCGGCGCCAGCCAGATCGGTACGCCCTTCGGCATGAACAGGCTGAAGAAGTGCAGCCCGTGCCGCATCAGGCCGATCAGCGTGACGGTGATGAAGACCGTCATCGCGAGGCCGAACGTCACGATGATGTGGCTGGTGAAGGTGAAGCTGTAGGGGATCATGCCGAGCAGGTTGCCGAACAGCACGAACATGAAGAGGCTGAAGACGAAGGGGAAATATTTCCGCCCCTCATTGCCGACATTGTCGCGCACCATGTGCGCGATGAACTCGTAGGTCATCTCCGCCGCCGCCTGCCAGCGGCCCGGGACCGCGGCGCGGCGCTGCATGCCGCCGGCGATGAAGAAGGTGGCGCTGGCCACGGCGAGCGCCATCCAGAGGGCGGAATTGGTGAAGGACAGATCGATGCCGGCGACCTCGATCGGCACGATCGGCTTGATCTGAAACTGCTCCAGCGGTCCGGCCACGCGCGTGCCACCCTTCTGCCAACGTTAGGCCGGAACCGGCCTCTATGTTCCGTCGCCGTCGGACGAGCGTCCGATCCGTTCGACGGTCCGCCATACGTTCATCACCCCGGCGACCGCGCCGAGCATGAAGAACAGAATGAACAACCAAGGCCCGGTGCCGAGCCAGCTGTCCAGCAGCCAGCCGATCCCGATGCCGACGATCAACGCGGCCACGAGTTCCACGCCGATACGGAAGGCGAGCCCCAGAGAGCGCCCCTGCGGAACGCCCCGACCCGGCCTTTCGGTATGAGGGCCGGCGCTCCGTGCCTGCGCTGCACGCAGCCGGTCCTCGAAACGGCCGGATTTTGGCGGTTCCTGGTCTTCAGACATCGGTCCCGCCCGCCGAACCCCTTGAAAACTCTAGGCCCCGCGCCGAAAGCGCGCGCACCTTACGGAGGGGCCCCATTGGTGTCAAGAGCGGTTCGGCCGGCGCCGACGCAGGGCCTGCGGCGCATCAGCGCGCCCGGCCGCCAGCCCGGCGCATCCGTTCCAGCCAGCGGGCCCGGCGAGCCGGCGGCGCGGTGGCCGCACCGCCGAACAGACTGCGCCGCCGCGGCCGGATGCCGACGAACGCCAGAATGCTGCGCTCCAGGGCGCGGAGCGCATAGGCACCGAAGATCCATCGGTAAGCAAGTGCCGGCATGCCCATCGTGACGACGATATGGGCCGAGCGCCCCTTCAGTCGCCTGCGGGGCAGGCCCGGACCGTAATCGAAGGCGAAGCCGGGGCGCAGGACCTGTTCGAGGAAGCCGCGCAGCAGGGCGGGCATGCCGCCCAGCCACAGGGGGAAGACCAGCACGACGTGCTCGGCCCAGCCGACCGCCTCCTGCGCGGCGACCAGACCGTCGGGAATCGCGCCGTGCTCGAAGTCCGCCTGGCTGCGCAGCAGCGGGAAGTCGCATGCGGCGACCGCGATGTGCCGTACCCGGTGGCCCGCGGCGGTCGCACCGTCGGCGTAGGCTTCGGCGAGCGCATGGCAGAGGTGCCCGCCGGCGGGGTCGGGGTGACCCTGGACGATGAGGATGCGGCGTCCGCCGCCGGGGTCGGCTTGGGGCATGGTGGGACGACCGATCGACCGTGTTGCGCTATAGTCCCGCGGTAAAAACGGCGCCGCCATGACGTGGATCAACGCGGGCGGACACGATCCTGGGGAGGGCCATGGGCGACGATGCGGAGCGCAGGGAGGCAGGTCGCAGGGACGGGGTGCGCAAGGACGCGTGGGACCGCTTCGCGATCATTTCCGGATTCATCGCGGCGGTGCTCGTGCCCCTGTCCATCGGCATGGCCGGCCACTGGTACACGGCCGCGATCGCCGACCGCGAGGCGAGCCTGAAGGAGGAGCAGTTCGCGCGCGAGTGGGTCCAGATCGCGCTCGACATCCTCCGCACGCCGGGGGCGCCCGAGCAGGAGCGGCTCAATCGCTGGGCCGTGCAGGTGGTCAACCACTACATGCCCGCCGAGATCCACATCGAGGAGACGCTGCAGGAGGATCTCGCCACCGGACGGACGCGGATACCGGAAGTCCGCAGCGGCCTCGGCCGGGTGGAGCGGATGGAGGCGATGCAGAGTGCGGCGCTCGCCGCGCTGCTGGAGCGCGACATCGACGGCGCGATCGCGCAGATGGAGGCGGCGCACGGCGAGTGGCACGACTTCCGGACGGTGTGGGAGACCCTGCGGCTGCTCCGGGCCCGGCGGCCGGCCCTGGCGGCGGGTGCGGGCGACGCGGCCTGGCGAGACCTCTATCGCGAACTCGTCCGGACCATGGACATGCGCGGCGTGCCGGCCGAACTGCGCGCCCGCCTGCGCGGCGAACCGTAGCGGGCGCGCAGGCGGCGTCAGGCGCCGATCCGGCCCCCGTCCTCGCGGGTGATCACCAGGGTGGCGGAACGCGGCGTCGTCTCGCCGCCGTCCGGCCAGCGGCTGACCGAGCGGCCGGCCGCGAAATCCTCCTTCGTCGTCGTCGCGCCCGGGTGCTGCACGTTGACGAACATGGTGCGCTGGTCCGGCGTGGTGACGACGCCGGTGATCTCCTGGCCGACGGGGCCGACGAGGAAGCGCCGGACCTCGCCGGTGCGCGGGTCCGCGGCCAGCATCTGATTGTTGCCGAAGGGTGCGAGCGGCCCCTTGTTCTGGGCGTTCTCGCCGATGTCGGTCTGGATCCAGAGCCGCCCGTCGGCATCGAACCAGAGGCCGTCGGGGCAGGCGAAGATGCCGTCGTCGTCCAGGGCGGCGCCGTTCGCGGTCCGGCTGCTCGCGGCTTCGCCGGCGACGACGAAAAGGTCCCAGTCGAAGCGCGTGCCGGCATGGCCGCCGCGTTCGCGCCAGCGCACGATCTGGCCGAACAGATTGTTCGCCCGCGGGTTGGCGGCATCCACCTGCGCTTCCGTCCGGCGGGGGTTGTTGGTGAGCGTGAAATAGACCTCGCCGCTCATCGGGTCGACGGCCCCCCATTCGGGCCGATCCATCTTCGTCGCGCCCACCAGATCGGCGGCGAGGCGGGTATTGACGAGCACGTCCGCCTGCGACGCGAAGCCGGTTGCCTCGGTCAGGCCGTTCTCGCCGTGCCGCAGCGCGATCCAGCGGCCGGTGCCGTCATTGTCGAACCGCGCGACGTAGAGCGTCCCTTCGTCCAGGATCGAGCCGTCCGTCGCCGCCGGGTCGTAGGCGGCGGACGAGACGAATTTGTAGATGTACTCGAAGGTCGCATCGTCGCCCGAGTAGCAGACGACCGGGCGGCCCGGAACCGCCGGCGCGAAGACGACGCCCTCATGCGCGAACCGGCCGAGCGTGGTGCGCTTCACCGGCACGCTCTGCGGGTCGAACGGATCGATCTCCACCATCCAGCCGAATGTGTTCGGCTCGTTGCGGTAGTCGCCGGTCGCGTCCTCGGCCCGCTTCGACACATCGAACCGCACATAGGCGTCGTCGCCGCCCGCGGCGAGTTCCCAGCGATAGCGACCCTGGGCCGTGCGCACGCCGTAGCGGGACTGTTCGCGCGGGAGGTCGGGCTTGCCGTCCTTCTGGTCGCCGTTGTGGAAGTAGCCGGCCCAGTTCTCCTCGGCGGCGAGATAGGTGTTCCAGGGCGTGACGCCGTGGGCGCAATTGTTCAGCGTGCCGCGGGTCGCCGTGCCGTCGGGGCTGTATTTCGTGCGCACCAGCGCCGAGCCGCGCACCGGGCCGGCGATCTCCATATGGGTGAGCCCGGTGACCCGGCGGTTGCGCGGATCGGCCACGATCGCCCACGCACCGTCCGTGCCGCGTGCGATGCGCGCGATCGTCACGCCGTGCGCGTTCAGTTCCTTCAGCACCTCGTCGGCATCGCGCACGCCGTCGGTGACCACCACATGGTGGCGCTCCAGTTCCCTGCCGGCATAGGCGGCGTGGAGGAAGCGCGGCTCGACATATTCATGGTTCATGACGAGCAGGCCGTCGGTCGAGCTGCCGTCGATCGGGAAGAAGTGCATCCCGTCGTGGTGGCTGCCGATCTGGCGCTCTTGGTCGGCGCCGGTAGCGTCGAGCCTCAGCGCGCTCGAACTGCCGTCGATGTCAGCGCCGAAGGGGGCCAGGACCTGGACGCGATAGCCGGGGGGCACCGCGACGGCGTCCGCTTCCGAAACCGGGATCGCCGTGAAGCCGAGAAGCGGCGCCGTCGCCGCCCGCGCGGCCCCGCCCGTGCCCAGGCGCGGCGCGAACATCGCCATCACCGCGGCGGCGAGGCCCCCTGCGAGAATCGTGCGCCGGTCGTAGCGGGCGGCTGCGACGGTGCCGAACGTGGCGTTGGCCGAGCGGTTGCAAAGCGGCTCGTCGCCGTCGTCACCCTGGTGCGCGACGGTTCGCATGAAGGGGCTGTCGTTCATCGATGGCTCCTGTCCGCATGCCGGCGGCGTTCGGTCCGGCATCTTTGACCCTGTTCGGCGAGGTTGGCACGGGGGCGATTGCCGCCGTTCGACGTTTCCAAGTCGGTTTCGTGACGGTCCGTCACCAGGAGCGGAGCGCGCGCAGTCGATTCGTCTTCTTGAACTGATGCTCGTCCATGCGGACCAGCAGTCTGTCGAGGATGCGCAGGGCACCCGCGGCGAACGGACCCTTGTTCAGCATGACGCATTCCGCACGTGCCGCCATCGCCGCATCCGTCATCTCGCCGCGCGACGGCTGGCCCTTCTTCACGTATCCCTCCAGGACCTGGGTCGCCCAGATCACCGGGACCTGCGCCGCCTCGCACAGCCACAGGATTTCCTCCTGCATCTCGGCCATCCGTTCGAAGCCGAGTTCGACCGCGAGATCGCCGCGCGCGATCATTACGCCGAAGGGCTGGCGCCCGGCCGCGGCGACGACGATGTCCGGCAACCGGGCCACGGCCTGGCTGGTTTCGATCTTCGCGATCAGACCAAGCCGGTCCCAGTCGGTCGGGCGATGCCGCGCCAGTTCGGCCTGGAGCATGGCGACGTCGTCGGCCGACTGGACGAAGGAGGATCCGACGATATCGGCCTGGTGCGCCGCGAAGGCGATGTCGGTCCGGTCCTTGTCGGTCAGTGCGGTGACACCGATGTCCGTTCCGGGGAAGTTGACGCCCTTGTCCGGCTTCACGCGGAAGCCCTTCGGGCGCACGTGCATCACTCGGAGGACGGCGTCCCGGCCGTCGCGCTGTTCGACGACGCAGCCGAGCTTGCCGTCGTCGAACCAGACTTCGGCGCCTTCGCGAACGGCGGCCACGGCCTCGGGGATGCCGATGCGGATCTGCACCGGCCATTCGGTGACGGGGCGGAAATCCTCGGCGACCAGGAGGACGGCGTTGTCTTCGAAGACGCGTTCCGTGCCCGCGCGGAGCTGCACCGCTTCGATGCGCGCCTTCGGTCCGGCGATGTCCATCAGGATCGAGACCCGGCGCCCGGCCGCGGCGGCCGCCGCCCGGATCGCTTCGATCATTGCGGCCCACGCGGCCTCGTCGTCATGGGCACAATTGATCCGCGCGACGTCCATGCCGCTGCGCACGCAGTCGGTGAGAAAGTCCGCATCGGTTGCGGCAAACCCCGGCATGGTCAGCATGAGCCTTGCGCGGCGGCCCGCCCGGGCCGATCCGAACAGTTCGTCCGTCGCCGCGCGCAGGCGGCTCTCGCCCTCCGCATAGGTCTCGGCGTCCAAGAAGGCGACATCTGCCATGGGCTCCCCAGCCAGTGCGGCGAGGGCGCCCGCGACGGCGTCGAGACTGGTGAGGACACGGCCTTCGAGGCGACCCAGCGAGGAGAGGCCGAAGGCGGCCAGTTCCCGTTGGAGCGGGCGGAGTTCCCGGCGGCGCAGGGCGATGTAGCACGCGAGATTCTGGGCGCTCGGCCGAAAGGCGCCGCGGCCGATCGCGGCGCACCAGGGAGCGCACATCGCCGCGCCCTCGGCCGCGATCTCGGCGCGCAGCGCGCGGATCTCCGCAAGGAGTGCGGCGGCGCGGGCGCGGGTGCTGGGCGTCATGCGACGGGTCCTGCGTTCCGGGAGACTGCAGTGGTCATCTAGTGTCGCGGCGTTACACCTTCATGGCGGAGCAACCCGACTCGCCTCGGATGCCGAGCCTGACCGACGCGATCCGTCCGGCCGTCGAGGCGGCGCAGGCCAAGGCCCCCGACGATCTCCTGAGGGAAGCGACGATCGAGAATGTGCGGCTGCTCGTCCGGCACCTCGAAACGTCGCAGTCGCTCCTGTCCGATCGGATCGCCGCGGGAGACCTGCGGGTTGTCGGCGCGGTCTATGACATCGAAAGCGGCCGGGTGACGGCAGTTTAGTCCTCGACCTGCGCCATCCGCCGGTCCTTCACCCCAGTTCGGGGATCACCCAGAGCGGCGGTTCGCCGCGGGCGACGCGCTGGACGTTGTCGAAGGCGTTGCGCAGGCGGGTGCGGTTGCTGTCCCAGGTCGGGCCGGCGAGGTGCGCGGTCAGCACCACGTTGTCGAGGCCGAGCAACGGGTTGTCCGGCTTCGGCGGCTCCTCGGCGAAGACGTCGAGGCCGGCACCGGCGAGCCTGCCGGCCGAGAGTGCCGCGTAGAGCGCCGGTTCGTCGACGACGGGTCCGCGCGCGGTGTTCACCAGGATCGCCGAGGGCTTCATCAGGGCGAGTTCGTCGGCACCGATCATGCCCTCGGTCGACGGGTTGAGCGGCGTGTGCAGCGAGACGATGTCGGCCTCGCGCAGCAGTTCGCCCAGCAGGCGGAAGCGCACGTCGAGGGCGTCCTCGCGGTCCTCGGGCAGGCGGTCGATGTCGTAGTAGACAACGCGCATGCCGAACGCCTGGGCGAGGCGCGCCGTCTTCTTGCCGATCGTGCCGAGGCCGACGATGCCGAGCGTGCGGTTGCGCATCTCGTAGACGCGCGGCATGGAATTGCCGCGCCAGCGGCCGGCGGCGACGTTGTTGTGCTGCCAGACCAGCCGGCGCGAGACGGCCAGCATCAGCAGGATGGCGTGCTCGGAGACGGCGGTGGAATTGGCGCCGCCATTGTTGGCGACGGGCACCCGCGCCTTCAGCGCGGCGGCGAGGTCGGCACGGTCGTAACCGGCGTTGAGCAGCTGGATCAGCCTCAGCTTCGGCGCCGCCTTGTAGAGTTCCTCGCGGATCTGCCCGTCGACATAGCCCACGAGATAGTCGGCGTCGGCGAGGGCGGCGAAGAATTCCGGCGTGCCGGCGCTCGTCATCACCGTCTCGAAACCGGCCGGCGCCATCTCCATGGCCAGGGCGTCGTTGTCGGGCGAGTACTTGGCGAGGACGATCTTGCCGCTCATGCGGGGCTGCTCCGGGTTCGTTGGGCCGATCAGGCGGAGATGGTGCCCGCTGGAATGATGCCGGCGATCTCGATCATCTCGCGCGAGCGGGTGACGCGGTCGCCCCAGACGCGGTCGAACTCGGCGACGAGCTTGTTCAGCGTCTCCGGACCGGTCGCGGCGCGCATCGCGACGGCGTCGGCGAAATCGTAGATGGCGTAGTGCACCGACGGGTCGGTCAGGCTCCAGCCGCGGCGGGCCGAGCGCGCGCCGAACATCCGCACCGCGTCGGGCAGGTGCTCGTCGGCGTACCATCTGTCGAAGGCGGCGCGGTCGGCCTCGGCGGCCACCACCGCGCGGACCATGAAACAGGCACCTGGATTCATCGGCGTTCCTCCGCGCATTCGTTCTGCGGGCGCGATCTGTCGTCGCGTTGGGCCGTCAACCTAGCGCGTGCCGTGGCAACGCGAAAGCGGAGGGCCGGGCCCCCGTGCTTCGAGACGCGCCCTGGGGGCGCTCCTCAGCACGAGGTCCCTCTCTCCCGGATTCACCCGAACCGTGCCGTCGCCAGCGTGCCGAGGGTACCTTCGGGCGTGATCGACCAGAGGTCGACCGTGTTCGCGTCCGCGCCCGGCTTGCCGGCGACCTGGAACGGGGCGATGTCGAACAGCGGCGAGCGGGCCTGGAAGTCGAAGCCGGTGAGCGTGCGCCCCGGCATGTTCTTCAGCGCCAGTTCCTGGAGGAAGGTCGCGGTCAGCGGACCGTGCACGATGAGGCCGGGATAGCCCTCGACCTCGGTCACGTACTTGCGGTCGTAGTGGATGCGGTGGCCGTTGAAGGTGATCGCCGAATAGCGGAACAGCATCACCGGGTTCGGCTCGACCGTCTCGATCCATTTGTGGTCGGACGGGGCCGGGTTGGTCTTGCCGCTGTTGCCGGCGGGCGCGTTCGGCGGGGGATTGTCGCGGTAGACGATGTCCCACTGTTCGGTCATCGCCAGGCCGTCGGCGCCGAAGAAGTCGTTGTCGACGGTGCAGATGACCAGCGTGCCGGTGCGGCCCGGCTTGATCTGCACGTCGGCGATCTTCGAGATGCGTCGCATCGCCTCGCCGACGCGCAGCGGCTTGATGTACTTCGTGCGGGCGCCGCCGAACATGCGCCGCGGCAGCGGCACCGGCGGCATGAAGCCGCCGCGCGCCGGGTGGCCGTCCGGGCCGATCTGGGAGGCCGGGACGCGCGGCTGGAAGAAGCACCAGTGCGCCATCGGCGGGATCGGATCGCCGTCCTTCGGCACGTCGGACTTGTCGAGCAGGGCGTAGAGCCCGTGCACCATCTGGGCGGCGGCGCGCTCCTCGACCTCCTCGGTGCAGACGCAACGCCAAGATCGTGGCGACGCTCGGACCTTCGAGTTCGACGCCAGAGATGATCAGCGCTCTCTTCGCCGAGGGCGTCGACATCTTTCGCCTCAACTTCAGCCACGGCACGCACCAGGAGCATGCGGCGCGGCTGGACGTGATCCGCCGCATGGAGCGCAAGCACGGACGGCCGATCGGCGTCATAGCCGACCTGCAGGGTCCGAAGCTGCGTGTCGGTACGTTTCCGGGAGGTCCGGTCCAGCTGCATGCCGGCGGCCGTTTCCGGCTGGAACTCGGGCGCGAGGCCGGCGATGCGGACGGCGCGCGCCTTCCCCACCCGGAGATATTCCAGGCCCTCGAGATCGGCACCGACGTCCTCCTGAACGACGGGCGCATCCGCCTGCGCATCCTGGACTGCGGGGACGACTTCGCCGACACGGAGGTGATCACCGGCGGCGAACTGTCCGATCGCAAGGGGGTCAACGTGCCGGGGGTCGTCCTGCCGCTCTCGGCGCTGACCGACAAGGACCGGACCGACCTGCGCTTCGCGCTGGACTCCGGCGTCGACTGGATCGCCCTCTCCTTCGTCCAGCGCCCCGAGGACGTGGCCGAGGCGCGGCGGCTGATCGCGGGCCGGGCCGCGGTCCTGATCAAGCTGGAGAAGCCTGCCGCGATCCAGCGCCTCGACGAACTGATCGACCTGGCCGACGCCGTCATGGTAGCGCGCGGCGATCTGGGCGTCGAACTGCCCCCCGAGGACGTACCCAGTCTCCAGAAGCAGATCGTCCGGGTATGCCGCGATGCCGGCAAGCCGGTGATCGTCGCCACGCAGATGCTGGAGTCGATGATCTCCGCGCCGGCCCCGACACGCGCAGAGGCGTCCGACGTGGCGACGGCGGTCTATGACGGCGCCGACGCGGTGATGCTCTCGGCGGAGACGGCGGCAGGCCAGTATCCGCGCGAGGCGGTCGGCATCATGGATCGCATCATCCGGCGGACCGAGAGCGATCCGCACTACCGTGCCCTGCTGGACGCCGATCACTGGCAGCCGCTCGCCAACGCCGCCGACGCGATCTCGGCCGCGGCCCGGCAAGTGGCCCGCACCATCGGTGCTGCGGCGATCGTGACCTATACGACCTCGGGTGCCACCGCCCTGCGGGCGTCGCGGGAACGCCCCGACGTGCCGATCCTGGGCCTGACCTCGGACATGCGGACGGCGCGGCGGCTCGCACTCGTCTGGGGCGTGCACAGCGTCCATACCGCCGACGTCACCAGCTTCGCAAGCATGGTCGTGAAGGCGCGCGCGATCGCGCACCGAACCGAATATGCGGGCATCGGCGACAAGATCGTGATCACCGCCGGCGTCCCGTTCGGAACGCCGGGCGCCACCAACATCCTGCGCATCGCCTGGATCGAGCGGGAGTAGGCGGCCGGGGCACGGCGCGCTGTTGTCCGGACCGATCCCTGTCGCAAGGCGGCGCCGGGCGCCCTATAACGACCATGCGCCCGCGAACGACGGTGGTGCGCCCGTGTCCGTGACAGGATGCGGCGGGGGACCTGTCATGGCGGCGCAGGCGGCCTCCCGTACGACAGACCGACAACGAGCCGTCCGGCAACGGGACCCATGGATTTCGCACTCACCGACCAGCAGCAGCAGATCAAGGATTCCATCGTCAAGCTCTGCGAGAATTTCGGGCCGGACTACTGGCTGGAGCGGGACAACGAGGGCGGCTTCCCGGAGGACTTCTACCAGGCGATGGCGAAGGACGGCTGGCTCGGCATCGCCATGCCGGAGGAGTATGGCGGGGCAGGCCTGGGCATTACCGAGGCGGCGATCATGCTGCAGGCGATCGCCCAGTCGGGTGCCGCCCTGTCCGGCGCGTCGGCCATCCACATCAACGTCTTCGGTCCGCACCCGATCGTCGTGCACGGGACGCCGGAGCAGAAGCAGCGCTGGCTGGTGCCGCTGATCAAGGGCGAGGAGAAGGCCTGCTTCGGCGTGACCGAGCCGGACGCCGGCCTGAACACCGCCGCCATCAAGACGCGCGCCGTCTGGGACGGCGGGAAGTACGTCGTCAACGGCCGCAAGATGTGGACGACGACGGCGCAGGAGGCGAAGAAGATTCTGCTGCTGGCGCGCACCACGCCGCGCGAGGAATGCAAGCGGCGGATGGACGGGATCAGCCTGTTCTACACCGACCTGAACCGCGACTATGTCGAGATCCGCGAGATCGCGAAGATGGGCCGCAAGGCGGTCGACACCAACGCGCTGTTCATCGACAACCTGCCCGTGCCGAAGGAAGACCTGATCGGCGAGGAGGGCAGGGGCTTCTACTACCTGCTGGACGGCCTGAACCCGGAGCGCATCCTGATCGCCGCCGAGGCGATCGGCATCGGTCGTGCGGCACTCGACCGCGCGGCGCGCTATGCCCGCGAACGCGTCGTGTTCGACCGGCCGATCGGCCAGAACCAGGGCATCCAGCATCCGCTGGCCGACACCTGGGCGAAGCTCGCGGCTGTCGACGCGCTGATGTTCAAGGCGGCCTGGCTCTACGACACCGGCCAGCCCTGCGGCGCCGAGGCGAACGCGTCGAAATACCTGGCGGGCGAGTTCGGCTTCGAGGCGTGCGAGCGCGCCGTGCTGACCCATGGCGGCATGGGCTATGCAAAGGAGTTTCACGTCGAACGCTACATGCGCGAGATCATGATCGCCCGCATCGCGCCGATCAGCCGGGAACTGGTGCTGTCCTACCTGGCCGAGCGGGTGCTCGATCTGCCGAAGTCGTACTGACGGGCAGCACAGCCGGGAACAGGCTGCGCCGCCGAAGAGGAGGAAGGTGTCCATGTCCGAGCTTCACGAGATCGCCGAAAAGCACCTCGTCCGCTATGGCGGCGCCTTCGCCGAGGCGATCATCGAGCGGGCGAAGGGGACCGTCCTCTACACCACCGACGGCCGCGAGATCCTGGATTTCACCTCCGGCCAGATGAGCGCGATCCTGGGGCACGCGAACCCGGAGGTGCTGAAGGCGATCCGCCAGGCGTCGGAGAGTGTAGCCCACCTGCATTCCAGCCAGCGCTCGCCCGCGGTCATCCGGCTCGCCGAGAAGCTGGCGACGCTGCTGCCACCCAGCCTGTCCAAGGCGATGTTCCTGTCGACCGGCGGCGAGGCGAACGAGTGCGCCATCCGCATGGCGAAGCTCTATACCGGCGGCTTCGAGATCGTCGGGTTCGACCGGGCGTGGCACGGCATGACCGGCGGTGCCGCCTCCACCACCTATACCGGCGGCCGGCGCGGCTACGGCCCCGCCATGGCCGGGTCGATGGTGCTGCCGACGCCCGACCGCTACCGCTCGCGCTTCGTGCGCGACGGCCACTACGACTGGGAGGCGGAACTCGACATGGGCTTCGACATGATCGACCGGCAGTCGGTGGGCGCACTCGCCGCGGTCATCATCGAGCCGATCCTGTCGAGCGGCGGCATCGTCGAGATTCCGGACGGCTACCTGACCAGGCTGAAGGCGAAGTGCCACGAACGGGGCATGCTGCTGATCCTCGACGAGGCGCAGACCGGCATCGGGCGGACGGGCACCAACTTCGCCTTCGAGCGCGACGGCGTGGCGCCGGACATCCTGACCCTGTCGAAGACGCTGGGCGCCGGCCTGCCGCTGTCGGCGGTGATCACGAGCCCGGAGATCGAGCAGCGCTGCCACGAGCGCGGCTTCCTGTTCTTCACGACGCACGCCAACGACCCGCTGCCGGCGGCGGTCGGCCTGTGCGTGGTCGAGGCGCTGGTGCGCGACAACCTCGCGGCGCAGGCCAAGGAACTGGGCGCCTACATGAAGCAGGGCTTTCTCGACCTGCAGCAGAAATACGAGGCGATCGGCGACGTGCGCGGCCGCGGCCTGATGGTCGGCGTCGAACTGGTCGAGGACCGGCAGACGCGCAAGGCGGCCATGGGCCTCTGCGACCGGGTGACGGACCTGTGCCTCGCCTACGGCGTGAACATGAACATCGCCCGGCTCGGCAGTCTCGCCAGCGTGTTCCGGGTGGCCCCGCCGCTGACGGTGTCGAAGGACGAGATCGACCGGATGCTCGGCATCTTCGACCGGGCGCTGGGCGAGGCGACGGGGCGCCGGTCGGCGGCGTAGGGTTCTTGGGAGCGCGGGCGGCCCGCCCGCCTCTCGGTTCGGTTTGACGTTCCATGCGGGCGGGACGCCCGCGCTCCGGAAGGGGTTGGCGATGCACGACGACGAGATCATGGCGCTGGCGAAGAGCGTCGGGCTGGAGACGGCCGCGACGCGGTTCCGCGGCGATCTGGAGAAGGCGGTGACCTTCTCGCGCAAGCTGAAGGACGAGATGCCGCGCGACTTCGGCCTCGCCGAGGAACCGGCGCACGTTCTGCGCCTGAAGGCGGAGGGCTGAGATGACCGACCTTCCGTTCCTGACCATCGCCGAGGCTTCGGACCTCATCCGCACGAAGAAGCTCTCGCCGGTCGAGTATGCCGAGGCGCTGTTCGCCCAGGTCGACCGCTACAATGGCGCGCTCGACGCCTTCATCCTGCAGATGCGCGACGCCGCCATGGCCGAGGCGAAGCGGGCGCAGGAGGAGGTGGCGGCCGGCAAGTGGCGCGGGCCGTTCCACGGCGTGCCCTACGGCCTGAAGGACATCGTCGACGTCGAGGGTGTGCCGACCACGGCGCATTCCAAGATCCTGCAGGGCAACGTCGCCAAGCGCGACGCCGCCGTCACGCGCGCCCTGCGCGGTGCCGGCGGCGTGCTGATGGGCAAGCTGTCGACGCACGAGTTCGCCATCGGCGGGCCGTCGCTCGACCTGCCCTGGCCGCCGGCGCGCAACCCCTGGAACCGCAGCTGCCATCCGGGCGGCTCGTCGAGCGGGTCGGGTGCGGGCATCGCGGCCGGCTTCTACCCGGCGGCGATCGGCACCGACACCGGCGGGTCGGTGCGCAACCCGGCGTCGCAGTGCGGCATCGTCGGGATGAAGGCCACCTACGGCCGGGTCAGCCGGGCCGGCGTCGTGCCGCTGTCCTTCAGCCTCGACCATGTCGGGCCGATGACGCGCACGGTGGAGGACAACGCGCTGATGCTGAACGTGATCGCCGGGCACGACCCGGAGGATCCGGGCAGCGCGCCGGAGGCGACCGTCGACTACACCGTCGGGATGAAGGACGGGGTGAAGGGGCTGCGTATCGGCGTGGTGCGGCGCTTCTATACGAAGGACATGGTGGCGGATGCCGAGATGGCGGCCTCGATCGAGGCGGCGGTGGAGACCCTGGCCGGGCTCGGTGCGCGGATCGTGGAAATCGATCCGGGACCATTGCAGGACTACGCGACCGTCAACCGCATCATCATGCAGAGCGAGGCTTTCGCCATACACGAGAAATGGCTGACGGAGCGCCCGCAGGATTATGGCGCGCGGGCTCGCGAACGGCTTCTCGCCGGGGCCTTCTACCGCGCCGTGGACTATGTCCAGGCGCTACGTATGCGAGCGCGGCTGATCGCCCGCTTCACCGAGGCGATGCGAGACGTCGACGTCGCGATCACCGCGTCCAGCATGGAGCCGGCCTGCACCCTCGACGACGATGCCCT
>JBKBLL010000035.1:0-21062 GCA_046296375.1 Alphaproteobacteria bacterium
CTTACAACACCCGATCTAGGGCGCTCAGCAATTGGTCAACCTCGGCCCGGCTGGTGTAGTGCACGAAGCTTACCCGCAGCACGCCATGGTCGGGGTCGATCCCCAGCGCCTGCAGTGTCTTTGCGGCGTGGCGCATGGTGCCCCAGTCCGACTGGCTGCCCATGATGATCCCGACGACGGCCACGTGCGGCCCACCTTTCGTTTCGGCGGCGACGAAGCCGGGGAATATATGGATCCGGCCCCGCCGCACAAGCGGGTCGACCCTTCGCGCATCTCCGCCGAGCCCGCCGTTTACGCGCCGTTAATGCTGATCTCGCTATCCAGGTAGAGGGGAATTGGCGGCGGGGGCCGCGTTCTATGGGGGGATCGGCGATGAAGTCTCTGGCGCGCACCATGGTCGTCGAGCGGGGGACAATACCTGCCATCCTCCCCGCCTCGCGAGGGACCGCCGCTGAATCGTCCGGTCATGACGGGCTGGGGCTCATGGGGATTCCGCAGGAGGAACTGACCCCGCGTGTCCGGGCGGCGATCGGCGCGCTGGTCGACGAACTGCGCGGGCTGCGCAAGGAGGTCGAGGCGGCCGAAGGACGGGCTGCCGCTCTCGAGCGGCTGTCGGACGAGGATCCGCTGCTTCCCGTCGTCAACCGGCGGGCGTTCGTGCGCGAACTCGCCCGGGCCATGGCCGCCGCGGCGCGCTACCGCCGTCCCGGCAGCGTGATCTATGTCGACGTGAACGGCCTGAAGCGGGTCAACGACACCCATGGTCACGCGGCGGGCGATGCGGTCTTGGCGCTGGTCGCGGAGGTCCTGACCGGCAATGTCCGAAAGTCGGACGTGGTCGGACGGCTGGGTGGCGACGAGTTCGGGGTCGTGCTCGCCAACGCGGACATCGCCGTCGCGCAGGCCAAGACCGCAGCCCTGGCCGACGCGATCGGCCGGGTTCCGGTGCGGTGGGGCGGAACCGAGATCGAGGTTTCGGCCGCGGCCGGCTGCTACACTTTCCAGGGGATCGAGGAACTGTCCGCGACGCTGGCCGCCGCCGACCGCGCCATGTATGCCCGCAAGGCCGGTGCCGCGCCGACCGGGCGCATCTGAATACCCTGCCGGCGTCAGTTTGCCTGGCGCTGTTCGCCCTCGGCGATCAGCCGGCTGCATTCTGCGTCCTCGGCCAGGCCCGCGTCGAACAGCGGAATCAGTGCCGCGAGCGGTGTGAGCAGCGCCCCCAGGCCGACCGCGAGAGCACCGCGAACGATCGGTTCCGTCGGGTCGATCTGGACGGACGGGTCGGTGATCGGGCCGGCGACCTCGACCGGCACCCGCCCGCCGGTGAGCGAGACGCTCTTCGGCTCGGCGGACACCCGCAGCGCCAGGGTTTCGTCCCTGAGATCGATCGTGCCTTCGGCGCTGATCACGCTGTTCTCCGTATCGAGCACCGTGCCGGCGGACGACATCACCCCGTCCTTGATCTCGAAGGAGGCCACGAAACAACGGATATCCATGGGTTGGGGCTGGCCGTTGGCGAGCACCACGGCGAGGGCCTCCAGCAGGCCGACGTCGAGCAGTGCCAGGGTCGACCCTTCGATTCGTCCGGGACCCATGGCGACCATGGCACCGCCTTCGGCGGTCGCGAAGGCACGGCGGATGGTGTCGCCCCGGGTCGAAAAGCGCGCCCGGCCATGAAGCGTGCCCGTCGCTTCGCCTTCGAACGCGGCGAGGAGGCTGCCCAGGTTCACGTCGGACAGTCTCAGGTCGTAGTCGGCCTGCACCGGGTCGGCGGTCGCGTAGACCGAGGTGTAGATCGCGAGGGATCCGTCGGCGAGATCGAAGCGGAAGGGCGAGAGACGCAGCACGCCGTCCTCGATCTCGATCTCCGCGACCACCTGCTGCAGCGGCAGGCCCGGAGCGAGCACACGGGTGCCGCGGAAGGTGACGTTTGCGTCGGCCGCGCGAAGCTGGTCGTGCTGCAGCGGAGCGTCGGGCAGGATGCGCCGCGGCGACCCGGCGGCCGCACCGTCCACGATGTCGCGCGGCACGCCGATCAGGGGCGCCAGATCGGCGATGTAGAGCTTGTCCGACACGAGATCCGCGCTGATCTGTGGGCGATCGCCGCCGATGTCGACGGCAACGGAGCCGGCGAGGTCGCTCTCGCCGACGTTGCCCGTGAAATCTTCGTATCGCCACGATGCGCCGTCGCGCCTGAGCCGTCCGGTCAGCGCATAGGGGCTCGTCGTAGGCAGGGGAATCTGCAGCACGGGGGCGAGATCGGACGGGGTGGGGCCGGCTACGTGCAACTCAACGTCCAGCCGGTCGAAGTCGAAAGGATCGTCCAGCGTCCCGGCCAGGCGTACCGTCGTCGCGCCGATCTCGATCGCGATGTCGATGGGATAGGGCGCGTCGGCCTCGCGCAGCGCCAGGATCGAGCCACCGCGGCCCTGGACCGTGAAGGGCTGCGCCTGCACCACTCCGTCGCCTTCGATCTCGAGCGGCAGGGCGCCGTCGGCCTGGCTGTGCGCTGCGGCCTGATTCACGGCCATGTCGAATTCCAGCTGCCGACCGTGATCGACGAAAAGAACCCGGCTGTTCTCGACGATCAGTTGTTCGATGACGGGTATTTCCGTTCGATCGTCGGGCGCTTCGGGCGGGTCCCCCATATCCCAGTTGGCGCGTCCCTCGGAGTCCACTTCCAACGTGACGCGCGCACCGCGGACGTGGAGGAGCGGGATCGTCAGACCGCCCGACAGGAGCCCGAGAAGGTCGATTCGGGCGTCCATGGACTCGATCTCGACCATGTTCGGGTCTGCCGCCCACTCTGCGTTGGCGAGCCGGACCTGATGCATTCGCACGTGCGGAGACAGCGCGAACTCGCCTTCGAGGTCGCCGTCGATCGCGAATTCGCGTCCCGTCGCCGCGGATACCCTGGCCTCGATCGGTCCACGCAGCATGTTCCAGTCGAAGAAGAACAGGACATATATGGCCGCGGCCAGGATCGGCACGGCGATGACGGCGACAATCGAGGCGATCCAGATCCTGGCGCGACGCATGTTCCGCGCGCTCCCTTGACAGGCCTTTCCGCAGGCCGCCCCGCGCCCGGGACCGCCGCTGGCACGTCAATAGCCGGGGGGGTCCCTCGGTTCCGGTCCCGAGGGAATCGGCGGCGCCGGGCTGCGGGGACGGCCATCGGGCCGTCCGAAGTGCTGCAGGAGCCCCGCGGCCGGTGGCGTTCGAGTCGACTAGGTCCCGGGAGCGACGTATGTCTTATCCCAGGCACCAGGCCAGGATGCCCTTCTGGGCATGGAGGCGGTTCTCCGCCTCGTCCCAAACGACCGACTGCGGCCCGTCGATGACCTCCCCGGTCACCTCCTCGCCGCGGTGCGCCGGCAGGCAATGCATGAAGATCGCATCCGGACGCGCCAGCGCCATGAGCGTCGGGTCGACGCGGTAGGGAGCCAGCAGATTGTGGCGCTTCTCCGCGCCGTTGCTGTTCATCGACACCCATACGTCGGTCACGACGCAGTCCGCACCGGCCACCGCCGCGCGGGCATCCCCCATGACGCGAACGCGAGCGCCGTTGCGCTCCGCCCATTCCAGCGCGGCCGGCGGCGGCCGCAGCTGGTCCGGGCAACCGATACGCAGCTCGAAGTCGAAGCGTGCGGCCGCATGGATCCACGAGGTGGCGACGTTGTTGCCGTCGCCGCTCCAGGCGACGACCTTACCGGCGATCGGGCCGCGGCGCTCCTCGAAGGTCATCACGTCCGCCATCAGCTGGCAGGGATGCGAGCGGTCGGTGAGGCCGTTGATGACGGGGACCGTGGCATGCTCCGCCAGTTCGCGCAGACGGTCGTGGCTGGTCGAGCGGATCATGATGGCGTCGACATAGCGGGAGAGCACCCGGGCCGTATCGGCCATGGTCTCCCCTCGCTTCGACTGCATCTCCGACTCGGCGAGGACGACGACGTCGCCGCCGAGCTGGCGCATGCCGACCTCGAACGAAACGCGCGTGCGCGTCGAGGGCCGCTCGAAAATCATCGCCAGCGTCTTGCCGGCGAGCGGGCGGGCCGGATCGGCCGCGCCCTGCTTGTAGCTGGCCCCGAGATCGAGGATGCGGCGCAGCGTGCCCGCGTCCAGTTGGTCGAGGTCGAGGAAGTGCCTGGGGCCGCTCATGCCGCCCCCGCAAGTTCGGTACAGGTGCGGTCGATGATGCCGACCGCCTCCTCGATGTGCTGGTTCTCGATGACCAATGGCGGCAGCAGGCGGACGACGTTGTCGCCGGCCGGCACCGTCAGCAGGCCGTTGCGCTGCAGGGCCGCGACCACGTCGCCGTTCGTCGCCACGCAGCGCACGCCCAGCATCAGGCCGGCGCCGCGCACGCTGTGCAGCACTTTCGGGTGGCGGGCGACCAGCGTCTCCAGCTTGTCGCGCAACGCCTTGCCGGACGCCTCGACCTTGGGCAGGAAGCCCTGTTCCAGGATGAGGTCGAGCACGGCGTTGACCGCCGCCGAGGCCAGCGGATTGCCGCCGAACGTCGAGCCGTGGCTGCCGGCCAGCATCCCGTCCGCCGCCCTTTCGGTCGCGAGGCAGGCGCCGACCGGGAAGCCGCCGCCGATACCCTTCGCGATCGCCATGATGTCGGGCGCGACGCCTGCCCACTCATGCGCGAACAGCCTGCCCGTCCGGCCCACGCCGCACTGGATCTCGTCCAGGAACATGAGCAGGCCGAACTCGTCGCACACCTGGCGGACGGCGCGCAGATAGTCGAGATCCATCGGCTTGATGCCGCTCTCACCCTGCACCGGCTCCAACAGAATGGCACCGGTTTCCGCGGTGATCGCGCCCTTGAGCGCGTTCAGGTTGCCGAACGGAACCTGGTCGAAGCCCTCGACCAGCGGTTCGAACCCCTTGATCACCTTCTCCTGCTTGCCGGCGGAGAGCGTGGCGAGGGTGCGGCCGTGGAACGCGCCCTCGATGGTGATGACGCGGTAGCGCTCGGGCTGGCCGACATGGTCGTAGTGCTTGCGCACCATCTTGATTCCGCACTCGATCGCCTCTGCGCCCGAGTTGCAGAAAAAGACTGTGTCGGCGAAGGTATTGGCGACGAGGCGTTCGCCGGCCTTCTCCTGGCCGGGAATCCGGTAGAGGTTCGAGCAGTGCCACAGTTTCGCGGCCTGTTCCTGCAGCGCCTTGACCAGATGCGGATGCGCATGGCCGAGCGACACCACCGCGATGCCGCCGCCGAAGTCGAGATAACGTCGTCCCTCGGTGTCGAAGAGGTACACCCCCTCGCCCCGCTCGAAAGCGATGGTCCGTTCGCCGTAAGTGGGCATCAGAGCGGGGATCACGACGGTATTCCTCTCAGTTCATTTGCCGCAGCATCCTTTTCCGCCACGGGATAGGCGGAAAAGCGGAAATATCCGCGCCCGCCCCGCGACTGTCAACGAGAACGCTCGGGTGCGGAACGCATGGCGGTCCCGCAACCGAAGCGTCACGAAGCTGTTGGCGCCCTAATCGTTAGGGGCCTAACATAGCGTATCGCAGTGTGGCGAAGGTCATGAACGAGTCGGCGCAGTATTTCGGCTATCGGTTGGGCGAGGTCGCCCGGCTGTGGCGCACGGAACTGGACCAGCGGCTGAGGCCGCTCGGTCTCAGTCAGGCGCGCGGCATCGCCCTGCTGCACCTGGCAAAGCCGGGTCCGCCCCTCACGCAGAACGAACTGGCCGAGCGCGCCCGCATCCGCGGCTCCACGCTCGCACGCCAGCTCGACCTGCTGGAGGCGGACGGCCTGATCGAGCGGCGCGAATGTGCCTGGGACCGGCGGGTCAAGACCGTGCATCTCACCGACCGCGCCCGCCCGCTCATCGCCCAGGTGGAGACCGTGGCACGCCAGCTGCGCCGCGAGGTCCTCGCCGACGTGACGGCGGCCGAGGTGCGGGCCTGCCTCTCGGTCTTCGACCGTGCCAAAGAGCGACTGACGGCGGGCACGGCCGCCGAGCCGAACCGGCGTCAGACCGGCTGATCAGGACACGTACGCGATGGCCAACCCAGCGACCGCGACCAGGGTCGTAGACAGAAGCGACGACGCGCCGGAAAGACCGGCCGCCCCGCCGCCGCCCGCGCCGCGCCAGCGCGTCGGCCTGCTCCGTCCGCGCAACCTCATCGTGGCCGCCATCGCGCTCATCGCGCTGGTCTTCGGCGCGATCGAAGTGCATCAGCGGCTCACCCACGTCTACGAATACGATGCGCGTGTCACGGCCGAGATGGTGACGGTCAGCAGCCGCGTCGCGGGCTGGATCACGGAACTCCCCGTGACCGAGGGACAGGCCGTGCCCCGCGGCGGCGTCATCGCGCAGATCGACGGCCGGGTCGCCGAACTGCACCTGCAGGCGCTGGAGGCGGAGCGGGCGCGGCTCGCGGCCGAACGCGACCGCCTGCTGGCACACCGCCGGATGACCGAGGAGATGGTGGCCGCCCGTTCCCAGACGCGCGGATCGGCGCTGGACGCGTCGTCCGCCGCCCGCGCCTCGCTGCGTGCCGAGGTCGACCTGGCCCGGCGCGAACTGGAACGCGCGACCGCACTGCTCGAGCGGCGGGTCGTGTCGAACAGCCATGTCGACCGCGCGCGCAGCAACCTGCAGCGGCTCGAAGGCGATCTGCGGCGGGCGGAGGCGCAGATCGGCGAGGCCCGGGGCGTGCTGGAGGAAACCCGGGTGGAGAGCGCGCAGCTCGGCGTGATCGATGGCGAGATCGCGATGCTCGACGCGCAGGCTCTCCGCATGGAGGCCGAGATCGCCCAGCAGCGCATCGACATCGAGGATCGCGCCGTCCGCAGTCCGGCCAATGTGGTGGTCAGCCGCCTGTTCGTCGAAGCCGGCGAATATGTCGGGGCCGGCCAGCGCATCGCGCTGATCCACGATCCGTCCAACCTGTGGATCGAGGCCAACATCAAGGAGACGTCGATCCGCAGGCTGAAGCCGGGCCAGCCGGTCGTCATCACGGTCGATGCCTATCCGAACCACGCCTTCAGCGGCCGTGTCGAGCGGATCGGCCACAGCACCACGGCCAACTTCGCCCTGCTGCCGACGCCGAACCCCAGCGGGAACTTCACCAAGATCACGCAGCGTATTCCGGTGCGTGTCACGATCGACGACCCGCCGGTGCAGCTCGCACCCGGCATGATGGTCGAGGTGAACATCGACGTGCGGGAGTGAGGCGTTTCCGGCGCGCACCTGTTCCGCCCGCTCCTGGCAGCCGGGTCACGACCCCGACCTGGCGACACGGGCTCGCGGCGCGCTTGCGCCGCGCGGCCCGCACCCGCAGCATGGACCGAGCGAACGAAGCGAGAAAGCCAGGAGAACCGCCATGACGCTCCGCATGCGCCAGATCTGCCTCGTCGCCGGAAAGCTCGCCCCGGTGGAGGACGAACTCTGCGGCGTGCTCGGCATCGAGGTCTGCTACCGGGATCCGGCCGTAGGTCGCTGGGGGCTGGAGAACGCGCTGATGCCAGTGGGTAACGGCCTTCTCGAAGTGGTGGCGCCGGTGCGCGACGGCACGGCGGCGGGCCGCTATCTCGAGCGGCGCCACGGCGACGGCGGCTACATGGTGATCCTGCAGACCGACGACCTCGCCCCCGTCCGGGAGCGCGTCGAGCGGATGGGGATCCGGCGAATCGCGGAGCCGGACCATGACGGCTATGTCGGCATGCAGCTGCATCCGCGCGATACGGGCGGCGCCATCCTCAGCATCGACTGGAACGCCGGCGACCAGACTGTCCCGGACGGGCCTTGGGGGCCAGCCGGCCCCGACTGGCAGCGGGCGCGCCGCACGCACCGCGTCCGCGCGATGACGGCCGCCGAACTGCAGGGCGACGATCCCGCGGATCTCGCCGAGCGGTGGTCGGAGATCCTCGGTCGGCCCCTCGCCAAGGACGCGCTCGGCCGGCCGAGCATAGCATTGGACGACGCCGTCCTGCGCTTCGTTCCGGTGCGCGACGGCCGCGGCGAGGGCCTGGGCGGGCTCGACATCGCCACGACCGACAAGACGGCGGTGCTGGAGGCCGCGGCCGCCCGCGGCTGCCCGGTCGAAGGCGACACGATCACCCTCTGCGGCACCCGCATCCGCCTGATCTGACCGTCACACCGCCCGGGATCGCGGCAAGCCCTTGAACGCAGTCTTTCTCGCGATCGTCGGCATCGCCTTCGCGACCGCCGCAGTGAACCAGCTGTTCGGCGCGCCCGCGACGCCGATGCCGATGGACGCGCTCGGCACGGCGATGCTCGACGCGGCCAGGTCGTCCGTCACGCTGGCGCTCGGCCTGATCGGCGTCATGGCCCTCTTCCTCGGCCTGATGAAGGTGGCGGAGGCCGGCGGCCTGCTCGTGATCATCGCGCGCCTGCTCCGGCCGCTGATGGTGCGCCTCTTCCCCGAGGTGCCACCCGAGCACCCGGCGATGGGTGCGATGATCATGAACCTGTCGGCCAACGTCATGGGTCTCGGCAACGCCGCCACGCCGTTCGGCATCCGCGCCATGCAGGAACTCGACAAGCTCAACCCGCACAAGGGCACGGCGACCAACGCCATGGTCCTGTTCCTCGCGGTCAACACGTCGAGCGTGACCCTGCTGCCGACCGGGGTCATCGCGATCCGCGCGGCGGCCGGGTCGACCGACCCCGCGGCGATCGTGCCCACGACCCTGTTCGCGACGATATGCTCGACCTTCATCGCGATCCTGGCGGCCCGCTTCTACAGCCGTTTCGCCGCGGTGCCTGCCCCGGATCCCGTCACCGCGCCCGATTCCGGCTCAGCGCGCCTCCCGGCGGGCGAAGCCGTGGCAGCCGTGCCGTCGGCGCCCGCCGAACCCGCCAGCGCTACGGCCGAGGCGCCGCCGGGCTATCCCACCTGGGTTTCCGTGCTGGCGCTCTGCTGCATCCTCGGCATGGTGCCGGTGACGATCGTATGGGGGCAGACGATCGCGCCCTGGATCATCCCGAGCCTGATGGTCGGGCTGCTGACCTTCGGCGCCCTGCGCGGCGTGCGCGTCTACGAAGCCTTCGTCGAGGGAGCGAAGGACGGGTTCGAGGTCGCTGTCCGCATCATCCCCTACCTCGTCGCGATCCTGGTCGCGGTCGCCATGTTCCGGGCGAGCGGCGCCATGGACATGCTGATCCAGCCGCTGGGTGCCGTCACGCGGCTGGTCGGCCTGCCGCCCGAAGCGCTGCCGATGGCGCTGCTGCGACCGCTGTCGGGCTCCGGCGCCTATGGGATCATGGTGTCGATCATCAACGATCCCGAGGTCGGCCCAGACAGCTATACCGGCCTCCTGGTCAGCACGCTCCAGGGCTCCACCGAGACGACCTTCTACGTCCTCGCGGTCTATTTCGGCGCCGTCCAGATCCGACGCATCCGCCACGCACTGGCCGCCGGCCTGACGGCCGACTTCGTCGGCGTGGTGGCCGCCGTGGCGATCTGCCTGTGGCTGTTCGGATGAGGCCGTCTTCCCGCGTGCCGGCCTGATCGATGCCGGCAGGCCAGCACATTCGCGCCGACGGCAACTGGTTCCAGATGGTCGACCCCCTGCCCGGCGACGCACCACGGCCGACCCTCTTCCTCGACCGCGACGGCACCCTGATCGAGCAGGTCCATCATCTGGACGACCCTGCCGGCGTGCGCCTGATCGCGGGTGCGGCGCCGGCCCTCGCCGCCCTGCGCGGCGCCGGCTGGCGCATCGTCCTGGTGACGAACCAGTCCGGCATCGGCCGGGATCTCTTCGGCTGGGACGCCTTCGCCGCGGTGCAGGCCGCGATGCTGGAGCGGCTCGCCGCCGCCGGCGCGACGCTCGACCTCGTCGCCGCCTGCCCGTTCCATCCGTCGCATCCCTGGCGCAAGCCAGCGCCCGGCATGCTCCTGGCCGCGGCGGCGGCGCTGCCCGTCGACATGGGGCGTTCCCGTATCGTCGGCGACAAGGCCGGCGACCTGGCGGCCGGACGCGCCGCCGGCCTGCCGCGCGGCTGTCTCGTCGCCACGGGCTATGGCCCGGCGGAGCGCGACGCCGCACGCGCGCTGGCCGCACCCTGCTTCCGGGTCGACGAGTGGCCGAGCATCGCCGCCGCGGCCGTTCTCGCCGGAAGCCGATAGCCCGCTTGCCCGGCGTGCGCCCGGCATGGTCCAAATACGGACGGCCGCAGCCGCGGCGCGACACGACGGACGGGACCCATGGCGAACGATCTGCGCGATGCGGCGCTGACCTATCACCGCAGCCCGCGGCCGGGGAAGATCGAGGTCGTGCCGACCAAGCCGCTCGGCAACCAGCGCGACCTGTCGCTCGCCTATTCGCCCGGCGTGGCATCCGCCTGCGAGGCGATCGTCGCGGATCCGCACCAGGCGGCCGAGCTGACCGCACGCGGCAACCTCGTCGCGGTCGTCACCAACGGCACCGCCGTGCTCGGCCTCGGCGCCATCGGGCCGCTGGCGTCCAAGCCGGTGATGGAGGGCAAGGGCGTCCTCTTCAAGAAGTTCGCCGGCATCGATGTCTTCGACATCGAGATCGCCGAGAACGACCCGGCGAAGCTGATCGACATCATCGCCTCGCTGGAGCCGACGTTCGGCGCCATCAACCTGGAGGACATCAAGGCGCCCGAGTGCTTCGAGGTCGAGGCCGCCCTGCGCCAACGCATGAACATCCCGGTCTTCCACGACGATCAGCACGGCACGGCCATCATCGTCGCTGCCGCCGTCTACAACGGGCTGCGCCTCGTCAACAAGGAGATGGACGCGGTCAAGGTTGTGACGTCCGGCGCGGGTGCGGCCGCCATCGCCTGCGTCGACCTGCTGGTGGCGCTCGGCGTGCGGCGCGAGAAGGTCTGGATGACCGACATCGCGGGCGTCGTCCACGAGGGCCGCAACGAGCTGATGGACAAATGGAAGGCGGCCTACGCCCAGGCGACGGACGCCCGCACGCTGGCGGAGGTCATCGACGGCGCCGACGTCTTCCTCGGTCTCTCGGCGCCGGGCGTGCTGAAGCCCGAGATGGTGGCGCGCATGGCGCCGAGCCCGCTCGTGCTGGCCCTCGCCAATCCGACGCCGGAAATCATGCCGGAGGAGGCGCAGGCCGTCCGGCCCGACGCCATCATCGCCACCGGCCGGTCGGACTATCCGAACCAGGTCAACAACGTGCTCTGCTTTCCCTTCATCTTCCGCGGCGCGCTCGACGTCGGTGCCACCACGATCAACGAGGAGATGAAGCTGGCCGCGGTCCGCGCCATCGCCGACCTCGCCATGGCCGAGCCGTCGGAAGTGGTCGCCCAGGCCTATGGCGGCGAGGACGAGGGCTTCGGCCCCGAGCGCATCATCCCGCGCCCCTTCGACCCGCGCCTGATCCTGAAAATCGCCCCCGCCGTCGCCCAGGCGGCCATGGACTCCGGCGTCGCCACGCGGCCCATCGCCGACTTCCGCGCCTACGAGCAGCAGCTGGGCGCCTTCGTCTTCCGCTCCGGCCTCGTGATGAAGCCGGTGTTCGAGCGCGCCCGCAACGATCCCAGGCGCGTCATCTACGCCGAAGGGGAGGACGAGCGCGTGCTGCGCGCGGTCCAGGCGGCGATCGACGAGGGCGTCGCCCGGCCGATCGTCATCGGCCGCCCGGCGGTGGTGGAGACGCGTCTGAAGCGGCTCGGCCTGCGCATCCGTCCCGACGCCGACTTCGAGCTGATCAACCCGGAGAGCGACCAGCGCTACCGCGACTACTGGCAGACCTATCACCGCCTGACCGAACGACGCGGCGTCTCGCCGGATCTGGCCCGGACCATCATCCGCACCAACGCCACGGCGATCGCGGCGGTGGCACTCCGCCGCGGCGACGCCGATGCCATGATCTGCGGCACCACCGGCGGCTACCGCCAGCACCTGAAGGTGGTCGAGGAGATCATCGGCCGCGCCCCCGGCGTGCGCCGCCTGTCGGCGATCAGCCTGCTGATCCTGCAGTCGGGCAGCTACTTCCTCTGCGACACCTATGTGAACGTCGACCCGTCCGCCGACGACATCGTGGAGATGACGAAGATCGCCGCGGCAGAGGTGCGCCGCTTCGGCATAGAGCCGAAGGTGGCGCTCCTCTCCCATTCCAGCTTCGGCACGTCGGACGCTGCGTCGGCTGAGAAGATGCGCCTCGCCATGGCCCGGCTGCACGAAGAGGCTCCCGACCTCGAGGTGGAAGGCGAGATGCACGGCGACGCCGCCCTGGATCCCGCGATCCGCGCCCGCATCTTCCCGAATGCGCGGCTGAAGGGAGCGGCGAACCTGCTCGTCATGCCGACGCTGGATGCCGCCAACATCTCCTTCAACCTGGTCAAGGTGCTCGGCGAGGGTCTGCATGTCGGGCCCATGCTGGTCGGCGTCGCCGCACCGGCCCACATCCTGACCCCGTCCGTGACGGCCCGCGGCATCCTGAACATGACCGCCGTGGCGGTGGTCGAGGCTCAGGACAGGCAGGACTGAGAACGCGCCGGCGGCTCGGTCCTCTATGGTTCAGGGCCGCGCCGCCGCCTGGTGCCGCTCGAATTCGGTATCCTTCTTCGGGATCAGGTCGTAGGGCAATGCGAAGCCGGGCATCGCCGTCAGGCGGTCGCGCCAGGCCACGATGTTCGGCCAGCGGGCGATGTCGAACCCCCCCTCGGCCATGAACACCATGCGGCCCCAGCAACCCAGGTCGGCGATCGAGCACGCGTCGCCGACCAGCCATCGCCGGCCTTCCAGAGCCCTGTCGACGAAGCTCAGCGCCGCCTCCGCCGGCGGGGTCAGATAGGCCAGCACCGCCGGTTCGACGGTGCGGAAGCGGTTGAAGTGCCGGACCTTGGCGACGTTCGTGATCGCGTCGGCCTCCCAGGACAGCCACTCGCGCGCGCGCCAGCGCTCCTGCTCCGTCGTGCCCTCGAAGATGCCCGTGGCGCGGGCGAGATAGTCGAGGACGACGTTCGACTGTACGACGGTCAGGCCGCGGTGCCGCAGTGCGGGGACCTGGCCGTAGCGGTTGACGGCGAGCCAGTCCGGCGTCTTCTGGACTCCGTTCTTCAGGTTGACCGTGCGGAACGAGAAGGGCAGGCCGGACAGCGCCAGGAACAGCATCGGCTTGTAGGACGAACTCGACGTGAAGCTGCCGTAGAGCGTCAGGCGCTCGGGGTCGGACGGGGCGGGAAATGCGGTCACGGGCAGGCCTCCTCGACGGGGAGCTCTCCCGGCTCCCGCGGGGACCGGGCTCGCCCGGCTCTCGCGCCGCCGCAACGCTCCGGTCGTCGGTGCAGGACGGTGACGCCGTTTGCAGGGCGGGGCAAGCCCCGTCCCTACGCCTCGGGCAGCGCCGGCTCCGGCTCCTTCAGCCCGACGCCGGTGAGCCGCAGGCGCGTCGCCTCCGTCGCCAGGGCGATCAGCTTCGCCGCGGCGAGGGTGTAGGCCAGGCCCTCGGGCCGGATGTTGGAAAGACAGTTGCGCTCGGCGTCGCTGCGGCCGGGCGCCGGCGCCCAGGTCAGGTAGATGCCTAGGCTGTCGGCGGCACTCAGCCCCGGCCGCTCGCCGATCAGCACGGCGACGAGGCGGGCATCGAGCAGCGCGCCGCATTCGTCGCCCAGTGCCACGCGGGCCTGCGCCGCCAGGACCGGGGGCGGCATGCGCCACTCGGGCGGCAGCCGTTCCCGCACGGCCTTCAGCAGCGGTGCCGCGTGCCGGTGCACCGCCTTGGCCGACAGACCGTCCGCGATCACGAAGGCGATGTCGGGGGCGGACCGGCCCATCGCGCCCACCGGCGTTCGGGATGCGGCCTCGCGCAGCAGCGGTCCGCAGTCGGCGGCGAGCCGCCGCCCCAGGTCGGGACGCCGCAGAAAGGTCGGCCGGTCCTCCGCGCGGCTGCGGACCCGCAGCGTGTCCGGGAAACCGGCGGCAGCCAGGTCGGCGGCCAGAACGTCCCAGTCGACGGGCTCGTGCACGGCGTCGCGGGCGGCGGCGTGCGCCTCCTGAAAGTCGAGATGGGCCGCGGTCGGCGTGCTGCCGCCGGCCGCTCCCAGGGCGATCCGCGCCGGCGTGAACGTGCGCCGGGCCCGCCAACCGGGCCGCCCCCCCCCCGCCGGCGCGGGGGGGGGCGCCCCCTTTTTTCCCCCCGCACAACCCCGGCGGGCGCGCCCCCCCCGCTCCGGGTCGGGGAACATGAACCGAGAGGGCAACAACGCCGCCTGGCTGCTGCTGAGTCTGGCCGCTCTATGCTGGGCCGGCAACTACGTGGTCGGGCGCGGCTCGCGCGGGGAGATCGGGCCCATCACGCTCGCGTTCTGGCGCGACGGGATCGCCTTTCTGGTCGCCCTGCCGTTCGCCTGGCGCGACATCGTGAGGCACCGCGCGACCCTGCGCCGGGAGTGGGCGACGATCCTGGTCCTGGGCACGCTGGGCGTCGGCGGCTACCATGTCTGCGTCTATCTCGGGCTGGCGCGCACCGAGGCGCTGAACGCATCGGTCATGCTTTCGGCCATGCCGATCACGATCGCGCTCGGCTCCTGGCTCTTCCTCGCCCAGAGGATCGGCCGCCTCCAGGGGTTCGGGATGGCACTCTCGCTCCTGGGCGTGGCCGTGGTCGTGCTGCGCGGCGACCCGGCGACGCTCGCCACCTTCTCCTTCAACACCGGCGACCTCTGGATGCTCGCCGCCGTGCCGCTCTGGGCAGCCTATACCGTCATCCTGCAGCGCCGGCCGCTGCCGCTGCCGTCCTTCGTGCTGCTGACGGCGACGCTGGGCGCGGGCGTGCTCGCGATCTCGCCGCTCTACGCCTGGGCGGTCTGGACGGGTGAACCGATGGCGACGACGCTGCCGGGCATCGCGGCCCTGCTCTACGTGGCGCTGTTCGCGACGCTGATCGGCTACTGGTGCTGGAACCTCGGCGTGGAGCGGATCGGCGCGTCGCGGGCCGGCTCTTTCATTCACCTCACGCCGATATTCGCGGCTATTCTCGCAATCCTCCTGCTGGGCGAGCGGCTGGAGACCTATCATCTGGCGGCTGGCGTCCTGGTCTTCGCGGGCGTGCTGCTGGCGGGGCGCGGCCGCAAGGCCGCCGCGCCCGCGAAACGGGAAGCGGTTTCATGAGCGAACGGATCTGGCTCTTCGATACGACCCTACGCGACGGCAACCAGACGCAGGGGGTCGACTTCGGCGTGGGCGACAAGACGGCCATCGCGCTCGAACTGGACAGGCTGGGCCTCGACTATGTCGAGGGCGGCTGGCCGGGCGCCAACCCGACCGACGACGGCTTCTTCGCCGACCCGCCCATGCTGCCGCACGCGAAGCTCACCGCCTTCGGCATGACCCGGCGCTCCGGCCGGAGCGCCTCGAACGATCCCGGCCTGGCCCTGACCCTGCGCTCGAAGGTCGAGACCATCTGCCTCGTCGGCAAGACCCACGACTACCATGCCGAGGTGGCGCTGGGCGTCAGCCTCGACGAGAACGTCGCGATGATCGCCGACAGCATCGCCGAGGTCGTGCGCCGCGGGAAGGAGGCGATCTTCGACTGCGAGCACTTCTTCGACGGCTACCGCGCCAACCCGGACTATGCGCTCCGCTGCGCCAAGGCGGCCTACGAGGCGGGCGCGCGGTGGATCGTTCTCTGCGACACCAATGGCGGCGCATTGCCGGACGAGGTGGAGCGGGTGGTGTCGACGGTGGTCGGGCACATCCCCGGCGACCGGCTCGGCATCCACACCCACAACGACACGGAGAACGCCGTCGCCAACTCGCTGGCCGCCGTGCGTGCCGGAGTCCGCCATGTCCAGGGCACGCTGAACGGTCTCGGCGAGCGCTGCGGGAACGCCAACCTCGTGTCGCTCATCCCGACCCTGATGCTGAAGATGGGCTTCACGACCGGCGTGACCGAGGAGGGGCTGAAGCGCCTCGTCCATGTCAGCCGCGCGCTCGACGAGCGGCTGAACCGGCCATCCAACCGGCACGCCGCCTATGTCGGCGCCTCCGCCTTCGCCCACAAGGCGGGCCTGCACGTCTCGGCGGTGGAGAAGGACCCGGCCTGTTACGAGCACATGGAGCCCAGCCTCGTCGGCAACCGCCGGCTGATCCTGGTCTCCGATCAGTCGGGCCGCTCGAACATCCTGGCGCAGTTCCGCGAGATCGGCATCGAGGTCGACGGCGACGACGACAGGGTCCGCCGCCTCGTCGAGATCGTGAAAGAGCGCGAGTTCCAGGGCTATGCCTATGACGGCGCCGAGGCCTCGTTCGAACTGCTGGCGCGGCGCACCCTCGGCACCGTTCCGGACTATTTCCGTCTCAGCAGTTTCCGCGTCATCGACGAGCGCCGCTACAACGCCGCGGGCGAACTGGTGACCATGTCCGAGGCGACCGTGAAGGTCGAGGTCGGCGGCGAGCAGGTGATGACGGTCGCCGAAGGAAACGGCCCGGTCAACGCGCTCGATTTCGCGCTGCGCAAGGCACTGGAGCCGGCCTATCCGGCGCTTATCGGCGTCAAGCTGACCGACTACAAGGTCCGCATCCTGACCCCAGGCGACGGCACCGCGGCGCTCACGCGCGTCATGATCGAGAGCGCCGACCCGGCCGGCGAGCGCTGGACCACGGTCGGGGTGTCGGGGAACATCATCAACGCCAGCTACGAAGCCCTGCACGATGCCCTGGTGCATCGCCTCTATCGCGCGGGCACGACGCGATAGGCGGGTCCCAGTTCGAGAAAGCTCCAAGCCCGAGGCCGTCCCCATGCGCATCGTCGACGTCGTCGAAAAGACCGTTCCCATCAAGTCCGAGATCCGCAACGCCTTCATCGATTTCAGCCAGATGACCTGCAGCGTCGTCGCGGTCGTCACCGACGCGATGCGCGACGGCCGGCCGGTCGTGGGCTACGGCTTCAACTCCAACGGCCGCTATGCCCAGGGTGGGCTGCTGCGCGAGCGCTTCCTGCCGCGCCTGAAGGCGGCCGATCCGAAGACCCTCGTGAACGCGGCGGGCGACAATCTCGACCCCGACGCGATCTGGGCCGTGCTGATGGCGAACGAGAAGCCCGGCGGCCACGGCGACCGGTCGGTCGCGGTCGGTGTGATCGACATGGCCGTCTGGGACGCGGTGGCGAAGATCGAGGGCAAACCGCTCTACCGCCATCTCGCCGACACCTATCGCGGCGGCCAGGCGGACGAACGCGTCTTCGTCTACGCCGCCGGCGGATACTACTATCCCGGCAAGGACGACCGCGCGCTTCAGGACGAGATGCGGCGCTATCGCGCCATGGGCTACGACACCGTCAAGATGAAGATCGGCGGCGGCGATATCGACGAGGATCGACGCCGGATCGAGGCGGTGCTGGCCGTCGTGGGCCAGGGCGAGGCGCTGGCGGTCGACGCCAACGGCCGCTACGACCTGGAGACGGCGATCGCCTATGCCGAGATGCTGAAGCCCTACGGCCTGCGCTGGTACGAGGAGGCGGGGGACCCCCTGGACTTCGCGCTTCAGGCGGAACTCGCCAGCCACTATGTGGGGTCGATGGCGACCGGCGAGAACCTGTTCTCGATGCAGGACGCCCGCAACCTGATCCGCTATGGCGGCATGCGCCCCGACCGCGACATCCTGCAGTTCGACCCGGCGCTGAGCTACGGGCTGGTCGAGTACCGGCGCACGCTCGCCATGCTGGAGGAGAACGGCTGGTCGGCGCGTCGCTGCATTCCGCACGGCGGCCACCAGTTCGCCCTGAACATCGCGGCCGGTCTCGGCCTCGGCGGCAACGAGAGCTATCCGGACGTCTTCCAGCCGTTCGGCGGCTTCGCTGACGACGTCGCGGTGGAAGGCGGCTTGGTCGGCCTGCCCGACGCCCCCGGCATCGGCTTCGAGTGCAAGGCGAACCTCTGGGCGGTTCTGAAGACCCTCGTCTGAGCGGGCGGCGCGGGCGTCACGACAGGGCACCGCGCGCGCGGAATGGCGAAACATTTCCTCTCATAGTGCTTTATGGGGGTGCTGTCCGGCACGCTACGGTCGGTATGTTACCCTCGAGCCCGATGGTTCTCATTATGTTCCAGTGATTGACGAGCGACTCACACCGCCGGGCGGGTGCGGATCGCTTCGGGGATGCGGCGTTCCAGCCACCGCCCGTCGGAGGGGGCGCCGAGGAAGCGGCCGTCCTCCATCACGACCTTGCCGCGCAGGACCGTCATGACCGGCCAGGCATGGACCTCCCAGCCTTCCCAGGGACTGTAGTCGCTCTCGTGCAGTTCCTCCCTGCGAACCGTCCGGCGCACCGTCGGGTCCAGGATGGCGATGTCGGCGTCGGAGCCGGCGGCGATGGCGCCCTTGCGCGGGTAGAGGCCCATGATCTTCGCGGCGTTGGTGGAGACCAGATCGACGAACTTCTCGACCGTGTAGCCGCGCCGGCCGACCATCTCGGTGTACATGACCGCGATGCGTGGCTCGACGCCGGCGTTTCCGCCCGTCGTGTCGTCGATGCGCTTGCCGACCGTCTTGGTCGCCAGCGAGCAGCAGAGTTCGTCCGTTGCCACCGCGCCGATCGCGCCGTCGAGCGTACCGTCCCAGAGCGCCTGCTGGTCGGCCCGCGACTTCAGCGACGGATAGGTGTGGTAGATCTGGCCGTTCGGTCGCCGGTAGTCGTCGCTGGTGTAGAGCATGTACTGGTGCAGCGTCTCGCCGTAGATCGGGAAGCCGCGGGCGCGCGAATCCCGGATCGCCGCGACGCCGGTCGCCGCGCTCACGTGCATCATGTAGAGCGCCATGCCGGGCACGCTCTCCGCGAGGCGGATGATCCGGCGGAAGGAGAGGTCCTCCGACAGCGTGTTGTGGACCTCGGCCATGTTCTCGAAGCCGACGCGTCCTTCGGCGATCAGCTTGGCGTACATGTGCATGACGATGTCGTTGTCCTCGGCGTGGATCACGCCGAGGCCGCCCGCCGCGGCGAGCGTCTTGAACACCTCCCAGATATCGCCGAAGCGGACCATCCGTCCCTTGCGCGACGGCGTGATGTCCGTCGTGAAGATCTTCACGGTCGGGTGGCCCGACTGCACCATCTCGGGCAGCTGCGCCACGATTTCCGCCGGGATCTCGCCCTGGAGCATCAGGTGATAGGCATAGTCGCAGCAGCACTGGGCGCTCCAGTCCGCATCGCGGCGCTCGATCGCCTCGCGCACGCTCAACCCCTGGCTCCAGACAGCGAAGTCGATCAGGGTCGTGGTGCCGCCATGGAGCGCGGCGCGGCTGACCACCTCAGGTCCGGCCGTATAGTCCGTGCCGCCGTCGGGCATCGGCATCGGCCATTTGCAGTGCACGTGCGGGTCGATGCCGCCCGGAATGACCAGCCGGTCGGCCGCGTCGACCGATCGGGCGGCGGCCGGCAGCGCGCCCGGCGCGGCCACCGCCGCGATCTTTCCGCCGGCAATGCCGACATCGGCGCGCATCGCGCCGGCGGGCGTGACGACCATGCCATTGCGGATGAGCAGGTCCAGCATCGTGCTTCTCCCTCGGGTCGGTGACGGCGGATCGCCGGGGGCCGTCCGCCACTGTAGAGGGATCGGCAGGTCCAAGGCCACCGGGCGGCGCGTGCCTTCGAGTTGGGCGCATGCGCCTAATAGATGGGCGTATGGTCCGGAAATCGCGCGCCCGAGTGCCGCGTGAGCTCCGTGTGCCTATGAAATGTCAGGCGGCACCGCCGGTCAGCCGCGATTTTCGGCAAAGACGGCCGGCGTGGCACGTCGCGTGCTACGGCCCCTCGGAGCGGAAGGCTCGCAACAACGGGACGAGGGGATCCGAATGCGCAACTATGGGAGAGCGGTACGGTCGGCCGCGCTGGGCCTGGCGGCCGCGGCGGGGCTGGCGATATCCGGCGCGACCGCGCAGGAGCCGATCAAGGTGGGTGTGCTGCATTCGCTGTCGGGCACGATGGCGATCAGCGAGACGACCCTGAAGGACACCATCCTCATGATGGTGGACGACGTGAACAAGCGCGGCGGCCTGCTCGGCCGCAAGGTGGAGGCGGTGGTCATCGACCCGGCCTCGAACTGGCCGCTCTTCGCCGAGAAGGCGCGCGAACTGCTGACGGTCAACAAGGTCGACGTCGTGTTCGGCTGCTGGACGTCGGTGTCGCGCAAGTCCGTGCTGCCCGTGTTCGAGGAGCTGAACGGCCTGCTCTTCTATCCGGTCCAGTACGAGGGCGAGGAATCCTCGCGCAACGTGTTCTACACCGGTGCCGCACCCAACCAGCAGGCGATCCCCGCGGTCGAGTATCTGATGAGCGCGGACGGCGGCGAAGTGAAGCGCTGGGTCCTGGCCGGCACCGACTATGTCTATCCGCGCACCACGAACCGCATCCTCGAGGCCTTCCTGAAGTCGCAGGGCGTGGCCGACGAGGACATCATGATCAACTACACGCCGTTCGGACACTCCGACTGGCAGACGATCGTGGCGGACATCAAGCGCTTCGCCGCGGCGGGCAAGAAGACGGCGGTCGTCTCCACGATCAACGGCGACGCCAACGTGCCCTTCTACAAGGAACTCGCGAACCAGGGCATCAAGGCCGAGGACATTCCGGTCGTCGCTTTCTCGGTCGGCGAGGAGGAACTGGCCGGCATCGACACGACCGATCTGGTCGGCCATCTCGCCGCCTGGAACTACTTCATGTCGGTCGACACGCTCGAGAACAAGGCGTTCATCGAGCAGTGGCACGCCTTCATCAAGGACCCGAAGCGCGTCACCAACGACCCGATGGAAGCCAGCTATATCGGCTTCAAGATGTGGGAGCAGGCGGTCCTGCTGGCCGGTACGACGAACGTCGACGCCGTGCGCCAGGCGATGTACGGCCAGCAGGTGAAGGCGCCGGGCGGCTTCATGTCGGTGATGAACAGCAATCATCACCTCTCCAAGCCCGTGCTGATCGGTGAGATCCAGCCCGACGGCCAGTTCGAGATCGTCTGGCAGACGGACGGCCCGATCAAGGCAGACGCCTGGAGCCCCTTCATCCCCGAGAGCGCCAAGCTGACCGCGGACTGGACCTATCCCTGGGTCTGCGGCAACTGCGAGAAGCCGCGCTTCGGCAACTG
>JBKBLL010000036.1:0-20913 GCA_046296375.1 Alphaproteobacteria bacterium
GAGCCGGCCAGCGCCCCGGTCGCGAAGCCGGCGACGAGATAGCCGAGCCAAGTCTGGTCCACCCCGTACACGTCCCGCGCCACGTAGGGAAGCAGGCCGCCGCTGAGCGGAAAGGCCGTCAGGTTGACGAGGAAGGCGAGACACATGGCCGCGAGCAGGTGCGGCGTCGCCCAGACCACGGCCGCTCCCTCGCGCAGGTCCCGCCAGGGGGAGGCCGCGGGTACCGCCGCGCCCGCCGCGGCGGCGCTGCGCCCCGCAACCCCCAGGGTCAGCACGAAACTCAGCAGGTAGAGACCCGTGATGACGCACTAGGCGGCCGCCATGCCCAGGATCGCGACGATGCCGGCGCCGGCCAGGGCGCCCGCGATGCGCGCGGAGTCGGCGGTGGTGCGCGAGACGCTCATGGCGCCCATCAGCCGTGCGGCCGGCATCGTCTCGCCGATGATGGCGTTGCGCATGACGAGGTCGGAGGGGCGCACGAAGCCGGCCAGGGCAGCCACGACCAGCACGAGCCAGGGCGAGAGCATGTCGGTCATGGCGAGCACCGCGATCACCGCGGCCAGCGCGGCATAGGTCGCGCGCATGCCGCAGAGCAGGTTGCGGTGGCCGATCCGGTCGCCGACCAGCCCGAACATCGGCGCCACCAGCGTGCCGACCAGCTGGAGCGAGGCGAACAGGGTCAGCATCAGCACCGACCCGGTCTCGACCAGCACGTACCAGCCGAGGATGATCGTCTCCATCTCGAAGGCCCAGGAGGTGGAGAGGTCGGCCGGCCACTGGAAGCGGAAGCTGCGCACCGAGAACGGGGCAAGCAGCTTCGCGCGCGGTGCGGCGCTCAAACCTCGTCCCGGTGCATCGTCCGCCCCTTGCGCTTCTGTCCCCGCCGTCCCCGCTCCCCGAAGGCAAGGCTCGCGGCGGTTGCCGCCAGCATCATCGCCGCAACGCGGCCTCGGCGCCACGGGGACACCGCCCCGCCTAACGGGCTTCAGTCGGGTGCTGCGACGGCCTCGATCCGACGCAGGGCGACCGCCATCGCGTCGGCGAAGGCGGACATGCCGTAGAGATCGTTGTGTCCGGCGCCCGCGACGGTCTCGTCGTGAACGAGGTTCCGGATCGCGGGCTTGAGGGCGGCGGTGCGGCGCGGCGGCACGATCGCGTCGCGCTCCGCCGCGACGACGGCCACCGGCGCGTCGACCTCGCGCAGAAGGTCCGCCACCGGCATGCGGTGGCGCATCAGCGGGCGCACGGGCAGCCACGGATAGAGGTCCGCCGCCAGGGCCGCCAGCGAGTCGAACGGCGTGACGAGGATCAGGCCCGCGACCGCGCGCTCGCGCGCCAGGGCGGCGGCGGCTCCGGACCCGATGCTGAAACCGACCGCGACGACCCGGGCGGTCCGGCCGTCGATGGCCGCATCATGGACGAGTGGCGCGTCGGCGATGATTCCAGCCGCACTGGGCCGCCCCTCGCTCGGCGCATAGCCGCGATAGTGGAAGGCGACGGCCTCCGCCGACGGGAACAGGCCGTGCAGATAGAGGGCGACGCTCTCCGCGTTCCAGGCATTGCCGCCGAATCCGAGCAGGATCAGCGGCTCGCCTTCGGGCGATGCGCGGGGCGGGATCCGCACCCCGGCGAGCGCGCTGCCGTCGGCGGCGACGGCAGTCAGCCGCTCGGCCGACGCCGGCAGTGGCGGTCGCGACATCCCGGCGAGGCCGGTCGGGAACAGCAGCCATGTCTGCGCCGCGAACATGATGGCGACCACCGCCAGATACGCGACGACCAGGAAGGCCAGGAGCTTCGCGAGCCACATTCTGCGTCCCCTTTCACCGGCGGCGTCCCGGCCGGCCCGTCCCGACCAGCCCGTCCCGACCAGCAAGGCCGTCCCCGGCCGCCATTGCGCCTGCGGGCGGATGGATGGACCATGACGGTACGACCCGACGCGCGGAGACGGACATGGCAGCGGACCTCGACCTGTCGGACACCGAGCTGTTCACGATCATGCGCACGACGCGCGCCATGCGCCGCCTGAAGCCGGACCCCGTGCCGGATGCGCTCATCCGCAGGATTCTGGAGGCCGGCATCTGCGCCGCCAACGGCGGCAACACCCAGCGCTGGCGCTTTCTCGTCGTAAAGGACGCGGCGATCAAGAAGGCCGTCCAGGTCCACTACAAACGCGCCTTCGACGAGGTCATCGGGCCGCGCTACGCGTCGAGTGCGCCGCCGCCCGGCGTCACGAAGGAGCGCTACCACCGGCAGCACGCCGCGGTCGAGTACCTGACCGACCATTTCCACGAGGCGCCGGTGTGGATCGTCGCCTGTCAGGAGGACGGCGCTGCGCCGCCCACCCGCCATTCGGGCGCCTCCATCTACCCCGCCGTCCAGAACATGCTGCTGGCGGCCCGCGCGCTCGGGCTCGGCGCGACGCTGACCACGCGCCACCTGCTGTTCGAGGCGGACTCCGAGGCGGCGCTGGGCCTGCCGCCCGGCGTCCATTCCTACGCGATCCTGCCGATCGGCTGGCCCATGGGCCGCTTCGGCCCGGTGGGCCGCGGCAGGCTCGAGGACTTCGTCTATCAGGACCGCTGGGGCGAGCCCTTCCCCGCTGCCTGAGAGCGGCCCCTCCCACGGAAACGAGAAAAGAAAGGGGAGCACGCCATGGATCTCGGCTTCTCGGCCGACGAGCGCGGCTTCGCGGAGGAGGTCCGCACCTTCGTCCGCACGAACCTGCCCGCAGACATCCGCGCTCGCTGGGCCGAAACCGCCAACGTGCTGTTCGCCTCGCGCGGCGACACGGTGCGCTGGACCAAGATCCTGCACGGCCGCGGCTGGTCCGCGCCGAACTGGCCGCGCGAGCATGGCGGCCCCGGCTGGTCGGTGGCGCAGCGCTTCCTGTTCGACACTGAGATGGCGCTCGGCGGGGCTCCGCCCCTCCAGAACCAGGGGCTGAAGATGATCGGGCCCGTGCTGATGGCGTTCGGCACGGCCGAGCAGCAGCGCCGCTTCCTGCCGCGCATCGCAGCCGCCGACGACTATTGGTGCCAGGGCTATTCGGAGCCCGGCTCCGGCTCCGACCTCGCCAGCCTCAGCATGCGGGCCGTGCCCGCCGGCGACGACTATCTGGTCGACGGCTCCAAGATCTGGACCACCTGCGCGCACGAGGCCGACTGGATCTTCTGCCTGGTGCGCACCGACGGCAGCGGCCGCAAGCAGGAGGGCATCACCTTCCTGCTGATCGACATGCGCAGCCCCGGCATCGTGATCCGGCCCTTGCCCTTCCTGGGCGGCCAGCACGAGTTCAACCAGGTCTTCTTCGACGGCGTGCGCGTCCCGCAGGCGAACAGGGTGGGCCGCGAGGGCCAGGGCTGGGAGATCGCCAAGTACCTGCTGGAATACGAACGCGGCGGCGCCTTCCTGTCGCATCGCGTGCGCGCCCATATCGCCCGCGTCCGCCGCGCCGCCCGCTGGGCGGTGCAGAACGGTCGGCCGATCGCCGACGACGGCGCCTTCGGCCGCCGCCTCGCGGACATCGAGACGTCGGTCGACGCGATGAGCTGGACCGAGATGCGGCTGCTCGACCGGGTCGCGCGCGGCGACCGGCCGGGGCCGGAATCCTCGATCACCAAGCTTCTGGGCGCGCGCCTGCACCTCGAGGCGACCGAACTCGCCATGGAGGCGGTCGGCCCGCTGGCGGTGCTGCTGGCCGAGCCGGCCGAGGGCCTGGCGTCGAACCTGGAACCCCCGGCACCAGACCTCGCCCGCAACGCGTCGGCCCGCTACTTCAACCACCGCGCCAACTCGATCATGGGCGGCACCGACGAGGTGCAGCGCAGCGTGCTCGCGAAGGGGATGCTGGGCCTCTGAAGGGGAGCGGGCGCCTATCCCGCTCCCGGTACGACGGCGAAGACGGCCATCTGCGACGGGCCACCCAGGACCGGATGCGCGCCGCCGACATCGTGGAGGGCGACCGAGTAGCCGTTCCGCCCGGCGACGCCGGCAGCCCAGCCGGCGAACTTCGCCCGTCCCCATTCGAAGCGATGCTCCGGATGGCGGAAGCGGTGCGCAGGCACGCCGAGCAGCGAATTGAAGTCGGCGTTCGGCGTCGTCACGACGACCGTGCCGGGACGCAGCCGGCCGAATACGGCGCGCTCCAGCACCGACAGCCGGTCGGGCATCACATGTTCTATCGTCTCGACCAGCACCGCCGCGTCGAAGCCCCGATAGCAGGCTGGCGCCTCGGTGAGCGAACCATGCCGCAGTTCGACCTTGCCGCGCTGGCCGGGCTCCAGCCGGCCGACCGCCGCCTGCGCCCGCCGCAGCGCGGCGGCCGACAACTCGATACCGACGACCCGTGCGACGGCCGGTTCCGCCGCCAGCCGCCCCGTCAGCGCCGCCTCGCCGCATCCGAGATCGAGGACGGTGCGCGCCCGGCAGGACCGCAGCACGGCAAGAACGGCATCGAGCCGCTCGTCGTGCAGCGGCGTGGTCGTCACGCGGCACCGCCGGCGGGCTTGCGCATCAGCGCCACGTCCTTGGCCGGGATCTCGCACGCCCATCCGCGCAGCGCCGCCACCCTGCGCAGGGTCGCCTCGCGGTAGAACACGACATGCGTCGGATCGCGGCGGTAGTGCCAGTTCGCGAACGCGGCGTCGTCGGTCTGAAAGCAGGTCATCACCGCCAGCGTGCCGCCGGGCCGCAGGAGGTCGCCCAGCCTGTCGAACTCGTCCGCCGGGTGGTGGAAGTGCTCGACCGTCTCCGTGCAGGTGACGAAGTCGTAGCGGCGGCGCAGGACGGCCGGATCGGGCCGGAACAGCGGGTCGTAGAGTGCCACCTCATGTCCGGCCTCGCCCAGCATCGCGGCCAGCGCAGGCCCCGGGCCGCAGCCATAGTCGAGACCGCGACGGCACGGTGCCAGCCTGTCGAGAAGCGGCCCGGCCAGCCTGGACAGGAAACGGCGATAGGCCGGATCGTCAGGGTCGTTCCGATGCCGGCGATAGTGGGCGTGCTCGTCGGCGCGCGGGAGCCGCTGGCCGGGGTCGAGGAAGCGGGCTTCGCAGGCCGCGCACCGCCAGTAATCCGCCCCGTCGACCCTGACGAAGCGCAGGGGCGCCGGCGCACGGCAGACGGGACACGACGCCGGCTCCACACCGGCGCCCTTTTCATCCAACGTCTTCATCCGACCTCATCCGACCGGCGCGGGCGCCGCGGTGCGGGCCAGATAGACGGTCTGCGTGAAGCTGGCGTCGCGGACGGGATGGCGGAACGTGACCGGCTCGGCGCAGGCCTCGGCGAAGACGGCCGCCAGACGTTCCGTGAAGCCCGCGTCCGGCGCGTCGTTGGACCAGAGACCGAACACGCCGCCCGGAACCAGATGCCGCGCCAGACGCCGCAGGCCGTCCGGGCGATAGAAGTCGGCATTGCGCGGGTCGAGAAAGAAGTCGGGCGAATGGTCGATGTCGACCAGGATCGCGTCGAAGCGCCGCCCCGGGCGGCCGGCATCGAACCCCTCGTCGGATGCCGCGAGCGCGAAGAAGTCGCCATGGACGAAACGGCAGCGCGGATCGGCGGTCAGCGCCGGCCCCAGTGGCAGGAGGCCGCTTTCGTGCCAGTCGATGACGGCGTCGAGCGCCTCGACCACGAGAAGGGTCGCGCACGTGTCGTGCGCCAGGACGGCTTGCGCGGTGTAGCCGAGGCCGAGGCCGCCGACGACGACGTCCAGGCCCGTCCCCGAGAGCCGCGCCATGCCGGACCGCGCCAGGGCCACCTCCGAGGCGGTGAACAGGCTCGACATGAGGTATTCGTCGCCGAGCTTGATCTCGAACACGTCGATGCCGAGCGCCGGATCGCGGCGCCGCCTGAGGCTGAGCGCGCCGATCTCGGTCGGCCGATAGTCGAGTTCCTCGAAGCGGATGCTCATCGGGCCGGACGGTGGCGGCGATGCCGGTCCCTGTCAACCGGATCGCCGACGCGCGGATCCCAGCACCGGGCACCGCCCGGCGGCCCGGGTGGATGGTCCCGTTCCGACGCCTTCCGGTGGATGCGACGCCTCCCCCGACCAACGGCATCGCCTGTTCGCGCCGTCCGGCAAGCCTGCTAGAAGTCGGCGCCATGACGTTTTTGAACCCCGAGGCCGCCGCGGCGACCGATGCGGCCGCCATCCCCCGACAGGCGACGGCGGCGGCGCGCCGGGTTCATCTGCGCACCCTGGTCCTGATCCGCTGGATCGCCATCGTCGGCCAGACCGCCGCCCTGGTCTTCGCCGAGGTCGGCCTGGGCTTCCAAGTCCCTCTGCTGCCGGCCTTCATGGTCGTGGGCGCGTCGATCGCGATGAACCTGTTCGTCCTGATGCGCTTCGGTCACGGCGCCAGGCTGGGCGAACGCGCAGCCACATGGCACCTGGGCTTCGACGTGCTGCAGCTCGCCGCCCTGCTCTACCTGACCGGCGGACTGCGCAACCCGTTCTGTCTGCTGCTTCTGGCCCCGGTGACGGTCTCGGCGACGATCCTGTCCGAGCGCAGCATCGTCATCCTCTCCGCCTTCACGATCGCCGCTGCGTCGCTGCTGGCGGTCGCGCACTGGCCCCTGCCCTGGGGCCCCGCCGCGCCCGACCTGCCGCTGCTCTACATCACCGGCGTCTGGGCCGCGCTGGTCTGCGGCATCGTCTTCATCGCGACCTATGTGGCGCGCGTCGCGATGGACGCGCGGCGGATGTCGGACGCGCTGGCCGCGACGCAACTCGCCCTGGCGCGCGAGCAGCGCGTCGCGGCGCTGGGGACGCTGGCGGCGGCCGCGGCGCACGAACTGGGCACGCCGCTCGCCACGATCGCCGTCGTCGCGCGCGAACTCGCCCGCGACCTGCCCGCGGACAGCCCGCAGCGCGAGGACGCCGAACTCCTGCTTTCCCAGACCGCCCGATGCCGGGACATCCTGGCCGAGCTCGCGCGGCGGCCGGATACGGCGGAGACGTTCCTGCGCATGACGCTCGGCGACCTGGTGGAGGACGCGGCGGCACCGCACGCCCGGCCGGAGGTCACGCTGGCGGTCGTGCGGCGGGCGCTCGACGACAGTCCGGAGCCGCACCTCGCCCGCACGCCGGAAATCGTCCACGGCCTGGGCAACGTCCTCGCCAACGCGCTCCAGTTCGCCTATGCCGAGGTATCGGTGCTGCTGACCTGGGACCGGCACCGGGTGACGGTGCGCGTCTCCGACGACGGACCCGGCTTTCCGCTGCAGCTCCTCGGCCGGCTGGGGGAGCCATACCTGTCCGGCCGCAGCGGCGAGACGGAGCATATGGGGCTCGGCATCTTCATCGCGCAGACCCTGATCGAACGGACGGGCGGACAGGTATCCTTTGCCAACAGGGCGGCCGGGGGGGCCGAAGTTGCCGTGACGTGGCCACGTGCCATATTCGAGACTTCGCACGGGAGGGATCATGAACGACGCAGCCGCAGTTGAGGGCACGGCCCGGACGCTGCTCATCGTCGAGGACGATCAGGTCTTCCTGACCCGTCTCGCGCGCGCCATGGAACGGCGGGGCTTCGCCGTCCGCACGGCCGAAAGTGTTGCGGACGGCATGGCCGCGGCGCAGGACGACCCGCCCGACTTCGCCATCGTGGACCTGCGCCTGGGCGACGGCAGCGGCCTCGACGTGGTGACGGCCCTGCGCGAGGTAAAGCCGGAGGCGCGCATCATCGTGCTCACCGGCTACGGTAACATCGCAACGGCTGTCGCCGCGGTGAAGGCGGGGGCGGTCGACTATCTCAGCAAGCCGGCCGACGCCGACGCGATCGAGGCGGCCCTGCTGCAGCGTTCCGACGGTCCGCCCGCCACCCCGGAGCGGCCGATGTCGGCCGACCGCGTCCGCTGGGAACACATCCAGCGCGTCTTCGAGCAGTGCGACCGCAACGTGTCCGAGACGGCGCGCCAGCTCCGCATGCACCGGCGCACGCTGCAGCGGATCCTCGCCAAGCATGCCCCCCGCGAATAGGCGCCGGACTGCCCGCGGCCGGCCCGCATGATCGGGCGGCTGCTCGGTCGCCGGACCCGCGACCGGCCCGCCCCCGCGGTGCCGCCGGGCACGCGGGTCTATGCCGTGGGCGACGTGCACGGCCGCGCCGACCTGCTGACGATGCTGCACGCCGCCATCCGTGCCGACGCCGATCGCGCAGGTGCCGCGCGTCGGGTGCTGATCCATCTCGGCGACTATGTCGACCGCGGCCTGCAGTCCCGCGAGGTGCTGGCGATGCTGGCGGGCGATCCGCTGCCGGGCTTCGAGCGCGCGGATCTGATCGGCAACCACGACGCCTGGATGCTCGACTTCCTGGAGGACCCTGCCGTCGGCACGGCATGGCTGCGGAACGGCGGCATCGAGACGCTCTACAGTTTCGGCGTCGGTCGCGCACCGGAGGGCGCGTCGCTTGCGCAACTGGCCGCGACCAGCGCCCGGCTCGCGGCGGCGCTGGCGCCCGGGCACCTCGCCTTCCTAGATGGTCTGAAGCGCATGCACGCCGAGGGCGACTACGTCTTCGTGCATGCCGGCATCCGTCCGGGGGTGCCGCTGACCGAACAGAGGGAGGAGGACCTGCTGTGGATTCGCGAACCCTTCCTCAGCGACGGCCGCGACCACGGCGCGGTCGTGGTCCACGGCCACACCATCACCGACATGCCCGAGATCCGCGACAACCGTATCGGCATCGACACCGGCGCGTTCGCCACCGGGCACCTGACCTGCCTTGTCCTGGACGGCACCAGCCGCCACTTCCTGCAGACGTGAGGGTCACGTTCCTGCGGCCGTTGGTTCACGGCTCCGGATCGAGCATCCGGTGCAGGCGCCCGGCCGCCGAGAGCGCGAAGCGCAGCGTCAGGTGCTTGCGGCGCGGCGGCGCCAGGCGTCGCAGCGGGGCCGCGCGCAGGATGACGGCATCCCACGCATCCGCCACGATCAGACCGCAGGCCTCGGGCAGCAGGTCCTGGGGAAAATCGGGCGGAACCGCGAAATAGAAGCCGTCGCACCAGTCGAGATAGTCCGGCCATTTCGCGTCGCCGCGAAAATCGGCGACGGAGGTCTTCACCTCCACCGCCAGCATCGATCCGTCCGGTGCCAAGCCGAACACGTCCACGCGGCGCCCCGTGCGCAGGCCGAACTCCGTCACCACCCCGTAGCCCATCGCGCGCAGCAGCCGTCCGACGCCGCGCGTGACCAGAATCGTGCGCTCGGCCGTGCCGACGCTCTCGAGCATGGCCCCGTGCCGCCCCGTTCATGATACGTTCGATCAGGTTGCCTCTGCCCCGCCAGAAGGTCAACCGCAACAGGTCAACCGCAACAGGTCAACCGCAACAGGTCATCCGGGCAGGTCATCCGGGCAGGCCATCCGGGCAGATCGGCCGGGGGCGGCGGCGGAACGTCAGGTAGATGGGCCTGCGGCCCTGGGCCAACGCCTTCTGTTCGTAGCGCGTCGGCGGCCAGTCGCCGGGCCGCTCGCGCCAGTCGTCCGGCCGCCGCGCCGTCCACTCGAACGCCGGGTGACGCAGGGCGTGCTCCAGCATCCAGCGCAGATAGCCCATGTCGTCGGTGGCGAGGCGGAGTTCGCCACCGTCGCGCATCAGCACCGCCAGCCGGTCGAGCGTCGAAGTCGAGACGATGCGGCGCTCGTGGTGGCGGGCCTTCGGCCAGGGGTCGGCGAACAGGATGAAGACCCGCGACAGCCCGGCGGCCGGCAGGCGGTCGAGGACAGGCCGCACGTCGTCGGCATGGACCCTGACGTTCGGACGCGGACGTTCGTCCAGATAGGACAGCAGCCGTCCGACCCCGGACAGGAACGGCTCGGCGCCGATGATCCCGACATCCGGGTTGGCGTCCGACTGCCGAATCAGGTGCTCGCCATTGCCGAAGCCGATCTCCAGCCAGGTTTCCCGTGGGCCGAAGGGAAAGAGCGCGGCCAGGTCGAGGGGTCCCTCGCCGCCGGGCAGGCAAACGGCGGGCAGCAGCGTATCGAGGAGGCCCTGGCGCGTGGGGCGCAGAGGCCGCCCCTTCCGACGGCCGTAAAAGCGGTGCTTGGGCGCGTCGGTCATGCTTGATCGGAGCGCGGACCCCGGCCCGCCCCCTCTTCTTCCATCGGCGAAAGCGAAACGAGAGGCGGGCCGTCGGCCCGCGCTCCGGGTGGATCAAAGGCCGAGCATGCCCTTCGAGATGATGTTGTGCTGGATCTCGTTGGAGCCGGCGAAGATGGAATGCTTGCGGTCGTTGAAGTAGTGGGCGGCAAGGGCGTTGGCATAGTCGGGGCCGACCGGCTCCTCGTTCCAGCCTTCCCGCAGGGCCTTCAGTTCGAACGGCACGCCGTAATAGCCGACGGCCTCCATCTTCAACTCCGACAGGCGCTGCTGGATCTCGCTGCGGCGGATCTTGATCATGGACGCCTCGAAGCCCATCTCGCGGTCCGCCGACACCGCGGCCAGCTGGCGCAGCATCAGCATCTCCAGCGTCTGCAGCTCGATCTCGACCTCGGAGACCTTGCGCTGGAAGGTCGGATTCTGGATCAGCGGCGCGCCGTCCGTGATCTCCTCCCTTGCCACCTTCTTGAGTTCCGCGAGCAGACGCTTCTGGCCGCCCAGGGCGCCGCCGCCCATCCGCTCGTGGCCGAGCAGGTATTTGGCGACAGTCCAGCCCTTGTTGACCTCGCCGACCAGGTTCTCCTTCGGAACCTTCACATTGTCGAAGAAGACCTCGTTGACCTCGTGCGAGCCCTCGATCGTGATCAGCGGGCGCACCGTCACGCCCGGCGTGTTCATGTCGATCAGCAGGAAGGAGATGCCCTCCTGGCGCTTGCCCTCGTTGCTGGTGCGGACGAGGCAGAAGATCCAGTCGGCCAGGTGGGCCGAGGTGGTCCAGGTCTTCTGGCCGTTGATCAGGAAATGGTCGTCCTTGATCTCGCAGCGCGTCTTCAGCGAGGCGAGGTCGGAGCCGGAGCCGGGCTCGGAGTAGCCCTGGCAGAAGATGATCTCGGCGGAGAGGATCTTCGGCAGGAAGTGCTTCTTCTGCTCCTCCGTCCCGAAGCGCATCAGGACCGGGCCGCACATGGTGATGCCGAAGGCGATCAGACGCGGCGCACCGGCGAGGGAGGCTTCCTCGTCGTAGATGTACTTCTGCGTGACGGTCCAGCCGGGCCCGCCATGCTCCTTCGGCCAGTTCGGTGCGACCCAGCCCTGGGCATGCAGCGTCTTGTGCCAGTGGATGATCTCGTCGCGGGTGAGTTCGTAGCCCTTCTTGACCTTCTCCGCGGTGCTCGCGGGCAGCTTCGCGGCGAGGAAGGCGCGCACCTCCTGGCGAAAGGCCTCGTCCTGTGGGTCGAAAGACATGTCCATGATGGCGCCTCCGGCCGATTCTCTGTCTGCTGGTGCGGAGGCTAGGCGTCTCGCAAGGGCTTTTCAAGCGGCCGCTGCCCGCCGAGTACCTGCCCGAAGCACCTGCCCCGCCTATATGGCCTGCCGGCGCGGTTGTCCGCCGTGCCGTCGCCGCCTATCGTCGGGCCCAGGCTGGCGGTCCGCCGCCACAGCCCCAGGACGAGCCGATACGATGGACCGGACCGAAGAACCGCCGCTGCCCCCGCTGCCGGGACTGCCGCGCGATGCGCAGGGGCCGGTATTCCGCGAGCCCTGGGAGGCCCAGGCCTTCGCGATGGCGGTGCGGCTGCACGAAAGGGGGCTGTTCACCTGGCCGGAATGGGCGGCCGCCCTCTCCCTGGAGATCGAGCGGGCGCGCACCGCGGGCGACCCGGACACCGGGGAGACCTACTATCTCCACTGGCTCGCGACGCTGGAGCGCTTGGTCGCGGCCAAGGGCGTCGCCGGGCCGGACGCCCTGGCCCGGCGCAAGGCGGCCTGGGCACGGGCCGCGGCGCGCACGCCGCACGGCCGGCCGATCGAACTGCGGCCCGACGACGACCATGGCTGACACCGCCGCGCCGACGGTCCGTCCAGGTCAGGTCCGTGCAGGTCAGGTCAGGTTCTCGTTCACCAGCGACACGATTTCGGTCGTGAAATCCGCGTTCTCGGCCGAAAGCCGCGTCCACAGAGGCTGGAACACGTCCCGCTCCTCCTCGCCCATCTCGGCCGTGTCGACCCCCTTGCCCTGGAGATGGTCGAGGCAGGCGGCGGAGGCATAGGCGAACAGCTTGCCGGTGCCGCGGATCGTTACGTCGAGCTGGACACAGGACTTTTCGGTCCCGTCGAGCGCGCACCAGCGGACCCGTTCCACGTCCGACAGCGCACAGCCGACCAGCTTTTCCGGGTTCGCCTGGTCCTTCAGGACCAGGTTGTCCTCCTGAACCAGCGCTGCGTCCCAGGTCGCGATCGGCGGTCCCTTCCAGCCGTTCTCGGCGGCGGCGACGAAAATGGCGTAGGTGGTCATGGGAGCTCCTGTACCGCTTCGGGTCGTGCGAACGCGCCGTTCGGGGACGCTGTCCGACCCAATGTCGTAGCGCGGAGGGCGCAACGGAACCCCCGAAACGACGGGTAGATGCCCCGGGACCGCTCGACGGCGCCTCGATCGCATTGACTTCCGGCGCCGGATGGGCCATCTGCGGGGTCGAGGCCAACGACCTCGTCTCTCGCTCCGCGCGCCAGCCGCATTCCGAGCAGCCATCGCGCGACCCGCCAGGGGCCCTCTTTTGGGCCCGCTGCGCCGGGTGTGCATGGGCCGTTTTTCGTTTCCTCGCTTCGACCACCCGCGCAGCACCCCCGGGGACTTCCCGCGGGGCGCGGCTGCGCACGCATGAAAGAGTTTCCATCCTAATGACGACCTTTTCCGAGCTCGGCCTGATCGAGCCCCTTCTCCGTGCCGTCGCCACGGAGGGTTACGAGACCCCCACCCCCATCCAGGCGGACGCCATTCCGCATGCCGTCGCCGGCAAGGACGTGCTGGGCATCGCCCAGACCGGCACCGGCAAGACCGCGGCCTTCGTGCTGCCGATCCTGCAGCGCCTCGCCGCCGGCAACGTGCGGCCCAAGGCCCGCACGATCCGTGCCCTGGTGCTGACGCCGACGCGCGAGCTGGCCGTCCAGATCGCCGATTCGGCCCGCAGCTACGGCCGCAACCTCAAGCTCACCCACGCGACGATTTTCGGCGGCGTCGGCCAGAATCCGCAGACCCAGGCGCTCGCCCGCGGCCTCGACCTGGTCGTGGCGACCCCCGGCCGCCTGCTCGACCTGATGGAACAGGGCCATCTGCGCCTCGACGCGGTCGAGCACTTCGTCCTGGACGAGGCCGATCGGATGCTCGACATGGGCTTCCTGCCGGCCGTGCGCCGCATCGTCGCCGCCCTCCCGGCGGCCCGGCAGACGGCGCTGTTCTCGGCCACCATGCCGAAGGAGATCGAGAAGCTGGCCGCCGGCCTGCTGCGCGATCCGGCACGCGTCGCCGTCACCCCCGTCTCCTCCACCGTCGAGCGCATCGACCAGCGCGTGCTCTTCGTGGAGAAGGCGAACAAGCGCGCCCTTCTGGCCGAACTGCTGCGCGACCGCGGCATCGCGCGCGCGCTCGTCTTCACCCGCACCAAGCACGGCGCCAACAAGGTCGCCGAGCAGCTCGCCAAGGGCGGCGTGCGGGCCGACGCGATCCACGGCAACAAGTCGCAGAACGCGCGCCAGCGGGCACTCGACGGCTTCCGCAGCGGCGCGCTGCGCGTGCTGGTCGCGACCGACATCGCGGCGCGCGGGATCGACGTGGACGGCGTCACCCACGTCATCAACTTCGACCTGCCGAACGAGCCGGAGAGCTATGTCCACCGCATCGGCCGCACCGCGCGGGCCGGGGCGGACGGTGCCGCCATCTCCTTCTGCGACGCCGAGGAGGCGCCCTGGCTGCGCGACATCGAGAAGGTGATCGGCAAGGCGGTGCCGATCGACGTCCGGCACGCCTGGCACGACGACACCGCCGCGGCGGCGGTATCCTCCCGCGCTAAGCCGGCAGGCCGGCCGGGCCAGGCGCCGGCGGCGGCCAATCGCCCGCGCCGGCGGACTGCCGGCGGCAATGGCGGCGGTGGACGCGGCAATTTCGGCGGCGGCGGACGCCGCGCCGCCTGACCGCCTGATCGCCGCGTGGCGCGTCAGGCCAGCGACTTCGACGCGATCTCGAAAACGTCGCGGGAAAGGTCCGGCACGGCCAGGATGCGCTCCAATTCGGCGCGCATCTTCGCCTGGCGGCCCGCGTCGAACTTTCGCCAGCGGCGCAGCGGCGCCACCATGCGCGCCGCGACCTGCGGGTTCAGCTTGTCCAGTTCGATCACCCTGTCGGCCAGGAAGGCGTAGCCCGCGCCGTCCTTGGCGTGGAAGCGGACGGGGTTGCCGGCCGCGAAAGCGCCGATCAGAGCGCGAACCTTGTTCGGGTTGCGGATCGAGAAGGCCGTATGTGCGGTCAGTTCCTTCACCCGGGCGAGCGTGCCGGGCAGGGCCGACATCGCCTCCAGCGAAAGCCACTTGTCGATCACGAGGCCGTTCTTCTCGAACCGGCCGTAGAAGTCGTCCAGGACCTTGCGCCGGTCCTTCACGTCCAGATCGTTCAGCGCCGCCAGCGCCGCCATCCGGTCCGTCATGTTGTCGGCATCGTCGTACTGGCTCCCGGCCAGTTCCACCGCTGCGGAATCGCCCAGCACGGCGACATAACCCAGTGCCGCGTTCTTCAGGGCGCGGCGGCCCGCCTCCTCCTGGTCGAAGACATAGGCGCGGTTGCTGCGGTTGGCGCGGTAGATCACCAGGAAGTCGTGGGTTAGCCGGGTCGCGACGGCACGGCGCAGGGCGGTACGCGCCTTGTGGATCGCGTCGGGATCGGCGACCTCCATCTGCTCGGCGAGATAGTCCTCGCTCGGCAGGGCGAGCATCTGCGCCATGAAGGCGCGGTCCGGATCCTCCTCGCGCAGGCCGGCATGGATGGCGTCGACGAACCGCGAATCGGCTTCCGGCTCGCCGCCCGCGCGCGCCTGCTCGACCATCTTCAGCAGCAGCCGGGTGGCGTAGCGCTGTCCCGCCTCCCAGCGGTTGAAGCGGTCAGGGTCGCTCGCCATCAGGAAGGCCAGATCCTCGTCCGACTGCGCCATCTCCAGGCGCACCGGCGCGGAGAAGCCGCGGTTGATCGACGGTACCGGCCGGCCGATCACCCCCAGGAAACGGAAGGTTTGGGAAGGTTCGGTAAGCTCGATGACGCGGGTGTAGGCCTCTTTGCCGATGCTCTCGCCCTCGAAGCGCAACGGCATCTCGCGCCCGCGCCGGTCCATCAGCCCGACCGCGAGCGGAATGTGCAGCGGCTCCTTCCGTGCCTCGCCCGGCGTCGGCTTGGTCTCCTGCGCGACCGTCATCTCGTAGGCGCGGGCGAGGTCGTCATACTTGCCGGTGACCGTCACGACGGGCGTGCCCGCCTGGCCGTACCAGCGCCGGAAGAGCGTCAGCTTCTGGTCGTTGGCGTCCTCCATCGCGGCGACGAAATCGTCGCAGGTCACGGCCTGGCCGTCGTGCCGCTCGAAATAAAGGTCCATCCCCTTGCGGAAGCCGTCCCGCCCGAGCAGCGTGTGCATCATGCGGATCACTTCCGCGCCCTTGTCGTAGACCGTCGGCGTGTAGAAGTTGTTGATCTCGATATATTCCGCGGGCCGCACCGGGTGTGCGGTCGGCCCGGCGTCCTCGGGGAACTGCCGGGCGCGCAGCGAGCGGACCTGGCTGATGCGTTCCACCGCCTGCGAGCGCGTCGTCTCCGAGAACTGCTGGTCCCGGAAGACCGTCAGCCCCTCCTTCAGGCTGAGCTGGAACCAGTCGCGGCATGTAATGCGGTTGCCGGTCCAGTTGTGGAAATATTCGTGCGCGACGATGGTCTCGATGAAGCCGTAATCGGCATCCGTGGCAGTCTCCGGGTCGGCCAGTATGTACTTCGCGTTGAAGACGTTGAGGCCCTTGTTCTCCATCGCCCCCATGTTGAAGTCGCTGACCGCGACGATGCTGAACTGGTCGAGGTCGTAGGCGAGGCCGTACGCCTCCTCGTCCCAGCGCATCGACCGCTTCAGCGCATCCATGGCGAAGCCGCAGCGCGCCTCGTTGCCGTGTTCGACGAAGATGCGCAGCTTGACCTCGCGGCCGGTCTCGGTCGTGAAGTCGTCCTCGACCTTGGCGAGATCGCCGGCCACCAGTGCGAACAGGTAGGACGGCTTGGGGTACGGGTCTTCCCAAACCGCCTCGTGCCGGCCGTCCGGCAGGTCCCGCGCGGAGACGAGGTTGCCGTTCGACAGCAGGACGGGGCACGACTTGCGGTCCCCGCGCACCGTAACGCGGTACTTCGCCATGACGTCAGGCCGGTCCGGGAAATAGGTGATCCGGCGGAATCCCTCGGCCTCGCACTGCGTGGTGTAGATCCCGCTGGAGAGGTAGAGGCCCTCCAGCCGCGTGTTCGCCTCGGGCGCGATCTCCGTCGTCACCATGAGTTCGAAGGCGTCGGGGACATCGGGCACCGTCAGGCTCTCGTCGCCGGCCGTATAGGCGCCCTCCGCCAGAGCCTTCCCGTCCAGGGCGAGCGACACGAGCTTTATCGCCTCGCCGTCCAGGACCAGCGGCCGTTTGCCGTCCTTGTGCGCTGGGTTGCGCTGGAACGCCGAGCGCGCCGTCACCCGGGTCGCCTTCGGCTCCAGGTCGAAGGTCAGGTCGATCGTCTCGACCAGAAAGTCCGGCGCGCGATAGTCCGCGAGACGGATGGTCTTCGGCTTCTCGGCAGCCATCGGTCGCCTCCGGTTGGCATTGAGGGGGTCTGTCAGCCCTTCGACACTAGCGCGCCAGGCCGTGGCGTCGAAAGGGCGCGATGAAGGGTCCGGCGCCACGCGCGGGTAGGGCGCGGTCGCCCAGCGGTCGCCACGGGGTCCCGAAGACATGCCGGAGCCACGCAGCGACTTCCGGCAGAATTGATAGTCCTCGCCGCAACTTCGGCAGCTTCTGCGGCACCAAGAAAATCGTCGCATCGTTTTTCTCGGTATAATTTCCAGACCTTCACGAAACCGTCCGTTTCGTCACGATTTCGTGATGGGCAGATCTGGAATCAGACCTGCACGGCACTCCAAAACGCAAGGGCGGTTGATTCACGGGATTATGGCGCCTATAAGGTCAATTCAGGATGGTGTCTTCCTGATTGTCCGCGCCAGCAACGCTGGGCGTCATTAGGTGTACCCTCGCCAGCGGGACGCCATCCGAAGCCATTCACGTCGGAAGGGCGATGACCGCGAAACTCGTGGCGAACGACCTGTGCAAGATCTTCGGGACCCGTCCCGAGCGCGCCCTGGCCCTGCTCCGGGAGGGAGCCGACAAGGACGCCATCCAGCGCCGGACCGGCAACGTGGTCGGCGTCCACGGCGCCGGCTTCTCGGTCGAGGCGGGCGAGATCTTCGTCGTGATGGGCCTCTCCGGGTCCGGCAAGTCGACACTCGTGCGCCTGCTCAATCGACTGATCGAGCCGACGGCGGGATCGGTGACGATCGACGGCGAGGACATCACGCGCATGTCCAAGCGCGCGCTGATCGACATCCGCCGCCGCAAGATCGGCATGGTCTTCCAGAGCTTCGCCCTGCTGCCGAACCGGACCGTACTGAGCAACGTCGCATTCGGGCTCGAGGTCGCGGGCGTGCCCGCCGCGCAGCGCGACCGACGCGCGCTGGAATCGATCGAGGCCGTGGGGCTCGGCGCCTATGCCGGAAGCCTGCCGGACGAACTGTCCGGAGGCATGCGCCAGCGGGTCGGCCTCGCCCGAGCGCTCGCCAACGATCCCGAGATCCTGCTGATGGACGAGGCGTTCTCCGCCCTCGACCCGCTGATCCGCACCGAGATGCAGGACGAACTGCTGCGCCTGCAGCGCGAACACGCGCGCACTGTCGTCTTCATCACCCACGACCTGGACGAGGCGATGCGGATCGGCGACCGCGTCGCGATCATGCAGGGCGGCGCCATCGTCCAGATCGGCACGCCCGAGGAGATCGTCCAGAAGCCGGCGAACGACTATGTCCGCTCGTTCTTCTACGGGGTCGACGTGACCCGTGTATTCACTGCCGGCGACGCCGCGCGGCGCAACCTGGTGACCGTGATCGAACGACCCGGCGTCGGCGTCCGCGCCGCCATCGACCGGCTCGACGAACACGACCGCGACAACCGGCTCGTGAACGACCGGGACCGTCGCGTCCAGGGCATGGTCACCGTGGAATCGCTACGCGCCGAACTGATGCGCGGCAACGAGCCTCTCTACGCCAATACCTTCGTCGAGGGCTGCACGCCGATCCCGGCCGGCACGCCGGTGGCTGATCTGATCGGCCCGGTGGCCGAGAGCCGCTTTCCGGTCCCGGTGATCGACGGCGACGGCCGCTATGTCGGCGCGATCTCGAAGACGACCCTGCTCAAGCTCCTCGACCGGGGGACCTGAGCCGTGGATATACGCATCGAGATCGGCAGTTGGGTCGAAGCCGGCGTCGAGTTCCTGATCGACAATTTCACCCCCTTCTTCGATGCGGTCGCCTGGGGCATCGGCCTGGTCGCCAACACGCTGGAAAACTCGCTGCGCGGCGTGCCCTGGTGGGCCGCGCTGGCGGCGATCAGCCTGCTCGGCCTCTGGCGCCTCGGCTGGCGTTTCGCCGCGTTCACGGCCGTGGCGCTGTTCCTGGTCCAGGGCATGGGCCTGTGGCGCGAGACCGTCTCGACGCTGGCGCTGGTGCTGTCCGCGACCGCGGTGGCCCTCGCGATCGGCATCCCGATCGGCATCGCCATGGCGCGCAGCGACCTGTTCGAGAAGCTCGTGCGTCCGGTTCTCGACCTGATGCAGACGATGCCGCCCTTCGTCTATCTGATCCCCGCGGTGATGTTCTTCGGCCTGGGCAAGGTCCCCGGCACGATCGCGACCGTCGTGTTCGCCATGCCGCCCGCCGTCCGCCTCACCAACCTCGGGATCCGGCAGGTGTCGAAGGAAAATGTCGAGGCGGGTATCGCCTTCGGCTGCACCGACCGGCAACTCCTGTTCAAGGTCCAGTTGCCCCTGGCGATGCCGTCGATCATGGCGGGCGTCAACCAGACGATCATGCTCGCCCTCTCAATGGTCGTGATCGCCTCGATGATCGGTGCGGGCGGCCTGGGCAACACCGTGCTGACCGGCATCCAGCGCCTGAATGTCGGCCTCGGCTTCGAAGGCGGGCTGGGCGTCGTCATCCTCGCCATCATCCTGGACCGCATCACGCAGAGCTTCGGCGTTCGGCGCAGCGGCGGCGGACTCGCTGCAGCCTTCCGGTCGCTCTTCAGGCGCGGCGACGCAGCCACGCCCCCTGTCACGACGACGACGGCCGACGCCGGACGCTAGGCACGGCCGCCGGGTATGGCCGGACGGCCGTACCCGCCTCCCCCCCGGTAGGGCGGATCCTGAAACGAGATTGAGAAGGAGAACCACATGATCGGTACAGCGAGGGCGCTGCTCGTGGGCGGGGCGTGGGTGCCCGCAGGGGGCGCGGGCTGCCCCGCCACGACGGTGGCGGCCGAGAAGTCCATCAACATCGGCTGGACGGCGTGGTCGGACGCCGAGGCCGTCACCAAGATGGCGAAGAAACTCATCGAGGAGAATTTCGACGGCTATTCCGTCGAACTGACGCTCGCGGACATCGCCATCCAGTATCAGGGGGTCGCCAGGGGCGACCTCGACATGATGATGATGGCCTGGCTGCCCGGCACCCACGCCGACTATATGGAGAAGGTCGCGGGTGACGTGATCGACCTCGGCCCGATCTACACCGGCGCCAAGCTGGGCTGGGTCGTGCCGGCTTTCGTGCCGGAGGACGAGGTCGCCTCGATTGCCGATCTCGGCAAGGACGAGGTCAAGCAGAAGCTGGGCGCGCAGGTGCAGGGCATCGACCCCGGCGCCGGCCTCATGCGCCTCTCGGCGGAAGCCCTGAAGGAGTATGGGCTCGACGACTACGAACTGGTTTCGGCCAGCGGTGCGGCGATGACCGCCGCGCTGGAGCGGGCGGTGCGGCGCAACGAGTGGATCGTCGTCACCGGCTGGAGCCCGCACTGGAAGTTCGGCAAGCACGACCTGCGCTACCTGGATGATCCCAAGGGCGTGCTGGGCGGCCAGGAGCGGATCCACGTTATCGCGCGCAAGGGCTTCTACCAGGACAATCCCGATGTGGGCGCATTCCTCGCACGCATGTATCTGCCGCTCGACGAACTGGAGGGCCTGATGGCGGATGCGGAGGACACCTCCTACGAGCAGGCCATCGACCGGTATGTCGAGGAGAACCCCAACCGCATTCGCTATTGGCTGACAGGCGAGATCGGCTGAACCGTACCCTCTCGACACTCCGCACTGAACGCCCGGCCCCGGCCGGGCGTTCTTCGTTTGAGGCCCGCGCGGTCGCGGCGATGTCGCGGCCGTCCCGAAACGAGTGGAGCGAGGTTTGAACGAGGCGGCATCCCCGTCGACAGCGGCGCCGGGGGCCGGCGGACGGCCGGACGATACGGCGCGAGCCGATGAGCGCGGGCCGTGGCGAACGGTCGGCCTCTCGGCGGCTCTGCATCTGGCCGTGATCGCGGTACTGTTCCTGTTCGACTGGCCCAGCCGCCCGATCGAACCGGAGCCCGCGCTGATCCCGGTCGAACTCGTTCTCGGCACCGGACGCGCGGGCGCGGCGGGGGGCGGGACCGATACGCTCGCCGGGGGTGGCCCCGGCGGTGGCGCCGAGGGTGGCCCGGCCGGCGAGGCTGCCGACATCGAGAGCGGCGCGCCCGCCGCGCAGCCGGCTGCCCAGGCGACGCAGACGGCAGCCGACACGACCGACCCCGCGCGCCCCACCGTCGAAGCCCAACCGCCAGCACCGCAGCCGCGTCTGCCCAGGCCCACCGGATCCGCGGTCGGTATCCCGACCGAAG
>JBKBLL010000037.1:0-20910 GCA_046296375.1 Alphaproteobacteria bacterium
GGCGATTGCAGGGTAACCCATGCAAACCGATTGGTGCTGACGGACACGCGGTCGCGTGAGTCCCTTCGGGCTTTCCAAGGTGCGGTAACCACGCTGCTTAACGGCACCAATCCACAAATTATCGGTGTAAAGGCGAAGCCTGAAACCGGTCAAATGCGGGCGGGAGCAGCTGCTTTGAAAATGGAAGGAATTATCCTCGCATGTGCAAATTGTGAAGTCGATTTTGTTTCGGGCAAACGTATAAATGCCTGTGCAGATGGTGAGGCAATTCGGGCCTACCTTCAGCCGGCATTCAAGGCGGCAACGGCAGCCTTATTAAGGCAGGCGGCATAAAAATGGATGAACTCCCCGAAGAACTGCGGTCTGCAATTAAGGGGCTGGAGCATTCCTATAAGGACTTCGAGTGTCATCCTGGAGGTGCTAACGGGTATGTAGTCTTCGCGACGAACCGCGTGACAGCTGCTGAAGTAGCAATCAAATTCTACTATGGTGCTTCAGGCGAAAGAAGGCATGATGAGCCGAGACTTCTCGCGTCGATAGAGTCACCAAACGTGCTTCCGATTTTGGATGCAAGACATTTATCTGAAGAGTGGGCTTATTTTCTTACAAAACGTTGCGGCGATGGTGACCTTGACCAGTTTATCACCACACGGCCGTCTGCACGGCGGGCAATCGACGTGGCCTTGGGGATTTTCACGGGCGTCAGTTCCATTCATGCCCACGCCCTGATTCACCGAGACTTAAAGCCTGCAAATGTCGTTTTGCATGAGGGTGTGCCGTTAATCGCCGATTTTGGGAGTGTTCGGCAAATAGTCGAAGGTGAATCTGATATACCAGCGTCGGGGCATAGCGCGCTCTACCGTCCACCAGAGTCTTTTGAGACTGGAAGGTACGGTCTCGTGGGCGACGTATATCAACTTGGTTTGGTGGCCTACCAATTATTAGGTGGTGCCCTTCCTTACGAGCCAATGGACCATTTTTCTGCACGAGACTTTTTGGAATACAAGCTCGTTGCGAACGACTTTGAACGCAGCCTGTATCAGGATGGCGTCATTCATCGAAAGGCAGTTTCGGCTACGTTGATAGACATGAAGAGCTTGCCGCCTTGGGTGAAAGGCAATGCTAAAAAGGTCATCCGTTCGATGACGCACCCGGATGTGAGCCAGAGGATTGCAAATGTTGCGGACGTGGCCGCCGCGCTCACTCAAGTGCGCGCCGAGACTGCGGACTGGAGATGGGTAGATGACATAGCCCGGCTACAGATGGCAGACCGGGTGGTGGAGCTTCGCCCGAAGAGAAATGGCGCATATGAACCAATGCAAGCTAAGGGTGATGCTTTCCGTCGTGTCCCATCAATGCCCGATGGCTTATTGCGAGATTTGGTGGATCGATTTCGGTGATATTATCTGCGGACTAATATTTGACCAAAGTTTGTTGGGCCTGCGCCGGTTCCTGGATAATCACGCCTCAGCGTGATGTTGCCGATGTTCGAGTTCTTCCCCTCATCAGCGGGCGGCGCTGGGGCGGTGTCGGGCTTGCCTCGACGGCCGCGGCAGTATCCGGCACCTTCATCCTGGAAGTATGAATGCCGCCGAAGACCACCCTCAACGCGAAAAACCTGGAGGCCCTGGGCGCCGAGCGGCTGGCGGCGCTGCTGATGCAGGTCAGTGCCGGCGACGCGGCGGCCAAGCGGAAGCTGCGGATGGCGCTGGTCGGGCTGCAGGCGCCGGGGGAGGTGTCGCGCGAGATCCGCGCCGCCCGCCTGAAGGGCTATCAGGGCGACGCGTGCGGGGAGTGCGGCAACTTCACCCTGGTGCGCAACGGCACCCGCCTGAAGTGCGACACCTGCGGCAGCACGACGGGGTGCAGTTGAATTACGCCTAAATAGGAGGAGGCGCTTTCCCGGCCGGAGCGAAGCGGAGAGCCGGGATCCACCAGGCCGACGGGCAGGGGTGGATGGCATGGCTTCGGCCTGTGCCCCTGGATTTCGGCTCTTCGCGCTGCGCGCTCGGCCGGTAAAGTGCGGGGGTTGGCGCGTCGCCTGTCGGGGGAGGCGCCGCGGCGCGCTACCCGGCGACCGCCCGCCGCACCGCACCGAGCAGCCGTTCCACCTCGTCCTCACTGTTGTAGTAGTGGACCGAGGCGCGCACGACCGCGTCCAGGTTGCGCGTCGTCATGTCGAGGCGCGTCGACGGGCGGCGTGAGACGCTGACGTTGATCGCCTGGGCGCCGAGTGCCGCCTTGAGCACCTCCGGGTCGTGTCCCGCGGCGTCGAAGCTGACGATGCCGCACTGCCGCGCGCCGCGGTCGCGCAGGGTGACGCCCGGAACGGCGGCGAGGCCGTCGCGCAGCAGTCGCGCCAGATGCGCGATGCGCGCCTCGATCGCCGGGAGGCCGAGGGAGAGGGCGTATTCGACGGCGACGCCCATGCCGATCTTGGCGGCGTAGCAGCACTCCCAGTTCTCGAAGCGGCGCGCGTCTGCGCGGATCTCGAAACTGTCGGGGCCGGTCCAGGACGCGGCGTGCAGGTCGAGCAGCGGGGGCTCGAGGCTTTCGATCAGGCCGCGGCGGACATAGAGAAAGCCCATGCCGCGCGGCCCGCGCAGATATTTGCGCGAGGTGGCCGAGAGCATGTCGCAGCCGATCGCCGCCACGTCGATGGGCATCTGCCCGACCGACTGGCAGGCGTCGAGCAGGAACGGTATCCCCGCGTCGCGCGCCACGGCGCCGATTTCGGCCGCCGGGTTGACGAGGCCGCCATTGGTCGGCACGTGGGTGACGGCGATCAGCTTCACCCGGTCGTCGATCATGGAGCGCAGCGCCTCCACCGAGAGTTGGCCGTGCGCGTCGTCCGGCACGGGCTCCACGGTGACACCCAGGCGCCGGGCGGCGTGCAGGAAGGCGATGTAGTTGCTGGCATACTCCGCCTGCGCCGTCAGGATCCGATCGCCCGGCCGGAAGCGCATCGAATAGAAGGCCATGTCCCAGGCGCGCGTTGCGTTCTCGACCACCGCGACCTCGTCGGCCGCACAGTTCAGCAGCCGCGCGACGGCGTGGTAGCAGCCGTCGATCGCGTCCGCCGCCCGCGCCGCCGCCTCGTAGCCGCCGATCTCCGCCTCCAGTTGCAGGTGGCCGATCGTGGCGTCGAGCACCGGCTGCGGCGGCAGGCTGGATCCGGCATTGTTGAAATGCGCCACATGCGCCGTGCCCGGCGTCTCGGCCCGCACCCGTTCCAGGTCGATCGTCATGTGCTGCTCCCGCTGGCGGCCGCGTTTCGTCGCGGCGCGCATCATCGCCGCGTCGCCGGCGGGAGGCCAGCGAGAAGGCGCCGCCGGAGGGCGGCGGACCGCGCGGCCTGGGGTGGCCTGTGGCTTGCAGTGCCGCCGCTTGAAGGGGGTGCGCGCCGGCGGCTATGCTTTTTCGGCCGGTTCTGCGCGCATCTACGGCAGGGCGCCGCGGTTCCGCGGCGTACACGTCATCACCGAGGCGGACAGAATGACATCAGGTTCCCGGCCGGCACGGGTCGCCGTCGACATCGGCGGCACCTTCACCGACGTGGCGGTCGAGCAGGGCGACGCACTCCACACGGTCAAGGTCCTGACCACGCCGCGCGCCCCCGAGGAGGGCGTGATGAACGGCATCGCCGCCGCCATGGAGGCCGCCGGCCTCTCGCCCGCCGACGTCGGCATCATCATCCACGGCACGACGCTGGCGACCAACGCGCTGATCGAGCGCAAGGGCGCGGTGACGGCGCTGATCGTGACCGAGGGCTTTCGCGACTCCGTCGAGATGGCCTACGAGAATCGCTTCGAGCAGTACGACATCAACATGGTGCGGCCGGCCCCCCTGGTGCCGCGCCACCTCCGCCTGCCGGTCCGCGAACGCCTGAACAATCGCGGCGAGACGCTGATCGAACTCGACGAGGCGTCCGTCCGGGCGCTGGTGCCGACGCTGCGGCAGTACGGCGTCCAGGCGCTCGCCATCGGCCTGCTGCACGCCTACGCCAACCCGGCGCACGAGATCCGCGTCGAGCAGATCCTGAAGGAGGCGCTGCCGGACCTCTGGATCACGCGCGCCTCCGAGGTCTGCCCGGAGATCCGCGAGTACGAGCGCCAGTCGACCGCCTGCGCCAACGCCTACGTCCAGCCGGTGATGGCCCGCTATCTCGGCAATCTCGACAAGGCACTGCGCGCGACGGGCTACGACTGCCCGCTCTTCATGATGATGTCGGGCGGCGGCATCACGACGCTGGAGACGGCGATCGCCAACCCGATCCGCCTGGTCGAGTCCGGCCCGGCCGGCGGCGCCATCCTCGCCTCGCACATCGCCGCCGAGTGCGGCCTGGACGAGGTCGTCTCCTTCGACATGGGCGGCACGACGGCGAAGATCTGCCTGATCGACCAGGGCAAGCCTCAGAGCTCGCGCACCTTCGAGGTGGCCCGCGTCTACCGCTTTATGAAGGGCAGCGGCCTGCCGCTCCGCATCCCGGTGATCGAGATGGTGGAGATCGGCGCCGGCGGCGGCTCGATCGCCGCGGTCGACAGCCTGAAGCGCATCACCGTCGGCCCGAAGAGCGCCGGCTCGGAGCCGGGCCCCGCATGCTACGACCTGGGGGGCACCGAGCCGACCGTCACCGACGCCGACGTGGCGCTCGGCCGCATCGACCCGGCCGGCTTTGCCGGCGGACGCGTGAAGATGGACCCGCGCAAGGCCGAGACGGCGCTCGCCCGCAAGGTCGGGGCGGCACTCGACCTGTCGCCGACGCTGGCCGCCTTCGGCGTCAGCGAAATCGTCGACGAGAACATGGCGAACGCAGCGCGCGTCCACGCCGTCGAGCGCGGCAAGAGCCTCGACAGCCGCGCAATGGTGGCGTTCGGCGGCGCGGCACCGCTGCACGCGGCACGGCTCGCCGAGAAGGTCGGGGTGCGCCGCGTCGTCGTGCCGACCGGTGCGGGCGTCGGCTCGGCGATCGGCTTCCTGCGCGCACCGATCGCCTACGAGGTGGTCCGCAGCCGCTACATGCGCCTCACGGCCTTCGACGCGGAGGAGGCGAACACGATCCTGGCCGGGATGCACGACGAGGCCGAGGCGGTGGTGCGCCGGGGCGCCGGCGACGCCGCGACGACCGAGGTGCGCACCGCCTTCATGCGCTATGTCGGCCAGGGCCACGAGATCACGGTCGACCTGCCGCTGCGCCGGCTCAAGCCCGGCGACGCCGAGGAGATCCGCTGGGCCTTCGACCAGGCCTATACGGCACTCTACGGCCGCACGATCCCGAACATGGATGTCGAGATCCTGAGCTGGACGCTGACGCTCGGTACCGCCGTGGACGCGCCGGGGCTGGCCCCCGACGCGCCGGCCCTGCCCGCGCCCGAACCGTCCGGCCGGCGCCGCCTCTTCGACGCCGCGACCAGCGACTTCGTCGACGTGCCGGTCTACCGCCGCGAGGCGCTCCGGCCCGGCGCCGTCATCGCCGGCCCGGCGATCGTCGCGGAGGAGCAGACGACGACCGTGGTCAGCGGCGCCTTCGACGCGCATGTGAACGCGCTGGGATATCTCGTCCTCGACCGTCGTAACTGATTCTGGTTCTAGGGGCGGGGCAAACCCCGCCCCGACAGGCAAAGGTGTGACCTCGACATGACGCTGAACAGTTCCGCCCCGCTGGCCCAGATCCAGAAGCAGGTGATGTGGAACCGCCTGATCTCCGTGGTGGAGGAACAGGCCCAGACACTGATCCGCACCGCCTTCGGCACGCCGGTGCGCGAGGCGGGCGACCTCTCCGCCGGCGTCTACGACCTGAGGGGCCGCATGCTGGCCCAGGCGGTGACCGGCACGCCCGGCCACGTCAACGCCATGGCCGCTTCGGTCGGGCACTTCATCGCCAAGTACCCGGTCGAGACGATGCGCGAGGGCGACGTCTTCGTGACGAACGACCCGTGGCTCGGTACCGGGCACCTCAACGACTTCACGGTGGTCTCGCCGACCTTCCGCGACGGCCGGATCGTGGCGCTGTTCGCCTCGACGGCGCACGTGGTGGACGTAGGCGGCCTCGGCTTCGGACCGGACGGCCGGCAGGTCTACGAGGAAGGCATCTACGTGCCCATGATGTACTTCGCCCGCGCCGGCGAGGTGAATGCCGACCTGCTGGAGATCATCCGCTGGAACGTGCGCGAGCCGGTGCAGGTGGAGGGCGACCTCTACTCGCTCGAGGCATGCAACCGAACCGGCTCCGAGCGGCTGGTCGCGATGATGGACGAGTTCGGCATGGGGTCGATCGACGACCTCGCCGACTGGATCGTCGACACATCGCACGGGGCGATGCTCGACGAGATCGCCAAGCTCAAGGCGGGTACTTACCGTAACTCGATGCTGATCGACGGGTACGAGCGCGAGGTCGACCTCGTCGCCACGATGACCATCGGAGCGGACGGCATCGACGTCGACTTCACCGGCACTTCGCCGGTTTCCTCCTACGGCATCAACCTGCCGCTGACCTACACCCAGGCCTATGCCTCGTTCGGCGTGCGCTGCGTGGTCGGGCCGCATATCCCCAACAATGCCGGCTCGCTGTCGGCGGTGCGGGTCTCGGCCCCCGAGGGCAGCATCCTGAACGCGCCGCATCCCTGCGCCGTGACCGCCCGCCACGTCATCGGCCAGATGCTGCCCGACGTGGTGCTGGGCTGCCTGCAGGACGTGGTGCAGGGCGGTACGCTGGCCGAGGGCACGTCCTGCCTCTGGAATCCGGTCCTGCTGGGTGGCCACGGCGTCGGCGGGACCGATGCGCCGGGGGCGAAGCGCTCGGCGAACTTCGCGGTCAACTGCTTCCACGCCGGCGGCATGGGCGCACGGCCCACGATGGACGGCCTCAACGCCACGGCATTCCCGTCGGGCGTGCGCAACACCCCGGTCGAGGTGACGGAGACCATCGCGCCTCTCATCTGCTGGCAGAAGGAATTTCGGGCCGATTCGGGCGGCGCCGGCACATTCCGCGGTGGCGTCGGCCAGATCATGTCCTTCTCCCACGCCGAATCGGCGCCTTTCGCGATCTCCGCGATGTTCGACCGGGTGAAGCATGCGCCGCGCGGCCGGGCGGGCGGTGCGAACGGTGTTACCGGACGCCTCTTCCTTCAATCCGGCAAGCATTTCCCGGGCATGGGGCGCCACCCGATCCCGCCCGGCGATCGCATCGTGATGGAAATGCCGGGCGGTGCCGGCTTCGGCGATCCGCTGCGTCGCGATCCGCACAGGGTGGCGGAGGACGTGCTGGCAGGATTCGTTTCGGTCGAGGCGGCGCGCAGCCTCTATGGCGTGGTGGTCGGCGCCGACGGCGGCATCGACGCCGGCGCGACCGACGCCGAGCGCCGGCGCCGGACAGCGGCCTGAACCGGCGGGGGGCGGGCGCGGCACCGCTGCAACGCGGGACGGAGAATCACCCGTGTCCCGCACGAGGCCGCTTGATCGCGGGCTATCCTCGGCTAACATCTCGTGACATCTGTCACAGGTCGTAACAACTCGTTTACTCTGCGACGGTAGCCTGGGTGTCGGAGCGGTACTGGAGGGGTTCGATCGCGCCATGCGCACCGCCGCGTTCATTCTGCTCGCCTGCACACTGGCTGCCGCCCCTGCGACCGCCAGGGAAGGCGGTTTGCGGCTGGTTGCCTCCGACCTGCTCGAGATCACGCCGGGCATCCAGCATGACGCCCAGGACGATTCGGGTTACCTGAGTCAACTGGGTTTTCTCGGCCGGCGGGGCGCCGACAGCCAGCAGCTGGCCGACACGCTGGTCCTGCAGTCTCTGCCCGCCTTCGAGGCGGAGATCGTCCGCGGCGCCGGCTTCTCGGCCGGCTTGACCGCCCGGTCCAACAACCTCAATCGGCGCAGCCTCTTCCGGAATCGCGATTACGGGCGCAAGCCGGACGGCGGCGTGGGGGCATACGGTACCTTTTCGGTCGACGAGCTGACCTTCACCGCGCGCCTCGCCCAGGAGACGACCGACGGTCACGGCGGGTTCGTCGCCGATCTGGGACTGAAGTGGGCCTCCCAGATCATGGAGAACCTGACCCTCGTGGTCGGGTCCGAGATCAGTTGGGCTGACCAGAACTACATGGAGAGCTTTTTCGGGAATGCCCGCAATGCTCCCGGGGGTGGCCTGCGACTCCACGACGCTTCGCCGGGCTTCAAGGACGTGACGGTATCGGGATCGGTCACCTACTCGATCGGCGACAACTGGACTGTCGGGGGCCTGATCGGGGCGCAGCGCTTTCTCGGCGGGGCCACCAGCAGCCCCACGGTGCGCGAGGAAAGAGAATATTTCGGCGGGGTCAGTCTCGGCGTCCGGTTCTGACCGCCGGCCCGCCGTCGCTCGACGCACGAGCGGGGAGCGTCCTTTCTCACCTATCCCCAGTTTGTAGCGTGACCCCGGTCACAGTTTGTTGCTTCGGCGCCGTGATGCGGCCAAACTGCGGCCGCCTGGGGTCTGGGGCTCGCCGCATCAGAGGATTTCGGAGGCGTGCAGTTCGGTCTGATGACGCGCGGACAATTTCCGCGCGGAGACGACATGGCGGCGCGATTTGCCGAACTGGTCGAGCAGGCCCGCCTTGCCGACCGGCTCGGTTTCGCGTCCCTGACGAAGAGCTCGCACTACAGCGCGCACCCCTACCAGGATCTGCAGCAGGTACCTTTCCTCGCCCGGATGTCGGGTGAAGCACCGCGCCTGCGGCTCAATTTCGGCATCGTGCTCGTCCCCCTGCACAAGCCGCTCGATCTCGCCGAGCAACTCGCGACCATCGACGTCATGTCCGGCGGGCGCGTGATCTTCGGCGCGGGACTGGGCTATCGCGACGTCGAGTTCGCTGCGTTCGGGACAGAACAGTCGGATCGCGTCCGGCGGTTCGAGGAGAACCTGACCGCCATCCGCCGCCTCTGGACCGAGGACACGGTGGACATGGAAGGTTCCCATTTCGCCCTGCACGGCGCTTCCTGTCCGACCAAGCCCGTTCAGAAGCCGCATCCGCCGATCTGGATCGGCGCCAATGCGGACACCGCGATTCGGCGTGCGGCGCGGCTGGGGGACTGCTGGTACGTCAATCCGCACAACAGGATCGACACGATCCAGCGCCAGACCGAGGTCTACAGGGCGGCGCTCGACCGGGTGGGCAAGCCGTTCCCAGCGGAATTCCCCTGCCGGCGAGAAGTCTTCGTCGCGGCGACGCGCGACGAGGCGATGCGCCTCGCGCGGCCCCACCTCGAGGGCAAGTACGAGATCTACAGGTCCTGGGGCCAGGATCGCGAGATGCCCCAGGGCGACGACCTGGGGGGCGACTTCGAGGATCTGGCGCGCGATCGCTTCCTCATCGGCTCCGCGGACGAGGTCGCCGAGGGCATGATCCGTCTCGCCCGGTCGACGGGCATCAACCACCTGGTCATGAGCATTCAATGGGCCGGAATGCCGCAGTCCCTCGTCTTGGAGACGATGCACCGGCTGGCCGAGGACGTATTCCCGAAAGTGAGGCAAGCGACATGACGCAGACGAACGAGGTGCGCCGATGAGCTTGCGCTCCGCCGACGGGTCCGGGCTTGGCATGCCCCTTCGACGTTTCGCCGCAGTGGGCCTGCTTTTCTCCCTCGCAGCCTGTGCGACCTCCGCGCCTCCGCCTGCTACCTCCAGCCCGCCTGTTTCCGTCTCCCGATCCGTTCCGAACGTCTCGATCATGCCGCTCCTCCGCCCCGCGGGCGAGGCCGAGGAGCGCACTTATGCCGTGGCGCCCCGCGTAGTCGAGAGCTTCCGCAGCGACGGTCGCCTGGTGCGCGTCGAAGCGATTCGCCCGGTGGACGGGCCGATGCACCGGCCGGCGGTGCTGATGCTGCATGGCGCCGGCGGCCTGGGAGGCGGCTGGCTCGTCTATCCGCATGGCGAAGAACTGGCGCGGCGTGGCATCGATGTCTTCGTGGTCCGCTATTACGACGGCATCAAGGGTGGCGATCCGACCAAGGCTAGTCCGTCGCTGCACGACCGCCGCGAACAGATCATTTCGGAAGCGATCGCCTTCGTGGCCGCCAAGCCCGAGGTCGACGCCGACCGTATAGGCATATACGGCATGTCGCTCGGCGGGTTCCACGCTCTGGCGTTGGGCACCCACGATTCCAGGGTCGCGGCCGTCGCGAACGTTATGGGCGCCATGCCGCGTCAGATCGCGCTCGGGGGCGTGACCCGGATGCCGCCGACGCTCTTCATCCACGGCGCGCGGGACCGCATCGTCCCGATCGGGCGCATGTACGAAGTGGCGCGACACCTGGACACGATCGGCGCCGAGTACGAGGTCAAGGTCTACCTCGATCAGGGACACAATCTGGCCGGTGCGGCACATCCGGACAGCGTGGCCACGGTCGCCGATTTCTTCGACCGCCAGTTGAACGGTGGCGTCTCGGTCGCGCGGGCACCAGAAGCCGGCGGCGCCGTCAACGCCCTGACGTCGCTCGCCGAGGTCACGCCGGTCGTTGCCGCCCCGACGCGGCCGCCGGCGACCGCGTCGCGCGCTGCAGCACCGCGGAGCGCCGAAGTCCGGGCCGCGAGCCGGTCTGCGCAGAAGCCGGCCGCCAGGCCGGCCCCCAGCCGCACGCAGCAGGCCTCGGCCACGCCGGCTGCGACCAAGACAACTCCCGCCAAGCCGACTGCGGCCAAGCCGGCTGCGACCAGGACCGCAGCGGCCAGGACACCTGCTGCGGCGAAGCCGCCCGTGCCGCGGCCATCACCCAGGTCCACGGCTTCGACCAAGCCGACGGTGGATCCGAACCAGATCGCGGAGCGCCCTTGAGGCGGGGCGCTCCGGCCGCGCCGGAGCGCCCGCGCACTCCCGGCGACGCCCTGCAGGTCGAAATCGGGTGCCGGAGCCACCAGATGGGCGCGGTGGGTCGAGCGGTCGGGCGATATGGCAGGCTACAGCGCGGAACGCATCTCGGTGGCGCCGATGATGGACTGGACGGACCGGCATTGCCGGTACTTCCATCGTCTCATCAGCCGGAACGCCGTTCTCTATACGGAGATGGTGACGACCGGGGCGGTGCTGCACGGCGATCGGGAGCGGCTGCTCCGCTTCGATGCGACCGAGCATCCGGTCGTGCTGCAACTCGGTGGGTCGGACCCGGACACGTTGGCGGAGGCCGTACGGATCGGCGAGGCCTACGGCTATGACGGGTTCAACCTGAACTGCGGCTGCCCTTCGGACCGGGTGCAGCGCGGAACGTTCGGTGCCTGCCTGATGGCGGAACCGGCGCGGGTCGCGCGCTGCGTCGCGGCGATGGGCCGGGCGACGCGGGGCCCCGTGACGGTCAAGTGCCGCATCGGTATCGATGACCGCGATTCCTACGACGACCTGCGGCGCTTCGTCGACATCGTCGCCGATGCCGGCTGCGCGACCTTCGTCGTGCATGCCCGCAAGGCCTGGCTCCATGGCCTCAGCCCGCGGGAGAACCGGGAGATTCCGCCCCTACGCTATCCCGAGGTGCACCGGCTCAAGGCGGAGCGGCCGGACCTCGCGGTCGTCATCAACGGCGGCATAGCGGACCTCGACGCGGCGCAAGGCCAGATGGCACGGGTGGACGGGGTCATGATCGGTCGGGCGGCCTATCAGAACCCCTGGCTGCTGGCCGAAGTGGATCGACGGTTCCATGCCGCGGCCGCGGCGCAGCCGACGCGCGAGGCCGTCGTGCACGCCATGCTCGGCTATATCGAGCGGGAACTGGCGGCCGGCACCCGTCTGCCTGCGATCACGCGGCACATGCTCGGCCTCTTCCAGGGCCAGCCCGGCGCGCGGCGCTGGCGGCGGCACCTGTCGGAGAATGCGCATCGACCCGGGGCCGATGCCGGAACCGTCCGGGATGCGCTCGCCCGGGTCGGCGGAAGCGGCGCCCGCGCCGCGGCCTGAGGGGCCCCCCTCGTCAGGCCCGAGCGGCTTGCCGTGCCGCGCATCTGCCGTCCATCGCGCGAACGCTGGAGGCGCGGCTTGACAAGGGCAGGAGCCCCATGCCCATTGCCGCGGTTTGCCGTCCGATGTCAATGGCCGGTCCTTGCCCGAGGCTCAATCGATGCACGCCTATCGCTCGCATACCTGCGGTGCCCTTCGTCCGGCCGACGTGGGGCAGACCGTCCGCCTCTCCGGCTGGGTCCATCGCAAGCGCGATCACGGCCACCTGCTGTTCGTCGACCTGCGCGACCATTACGGCCTGACCCAGTGCGTCGTCGACAGTTCGAAGATCGAGGCGTTCCGGCCGCTCGACGATGCGCGCAACGAGAGCGTCGTCACGATCACGGGCCAATGCACGGCGCGCTCGGCGGAGACGGTTAATGCGAAGCTGCCGACCGGCGGCATCGAGATCCAGGTCGAGCATGTCACGGTCATCTCGCTCGCCGATCCGCTGCCGCTCCAGGTCAATTCGGACGAGGACTACGGCGAGGAGGTGCGGCTGCGCTACCGCTTCCTCGACCTGCGCCGCGAGAAGATGCAGCGCAACATCGCGCTGCGCAGCGACGTCATCACCAGCATCCGCCGGCGGATGACCGATCAGGGCTTTCGCGAGTTCCAGACGCCGATCCTGACCGCGACCAGTCCCGAGGGTGCCCGCGACTTCCTGGTGCCGTCGCGCCTCCATCCCGGCAAGTTCTACGCGCTGCCGCAGGCGCCGCAGCAGTTCAAGCAGCTGCTGATGGTCGCCGGCTTCGACCGCTACTTCCAGATCGCGCCCTGCTTCCGCGACGAGGACGCGCGCGCCGACCGCTCGCCGGGCGAGTTCTACCAGCTCGACCTGGAGATGTCGTTCGTCACCCAGGAGGACGTGTTCGCCGCCGTCGAGCCCGTCCTGCACGGCGTGTTCGAGGAGTTCGAGCGCGGCCGCACTGTGACCCCGTGCCCGTTCCCGCGCATCCCGTTCGATCAGTCCATGCTGAAATACGGCAACGACAAGCCCGACCTGCGCAACCCGATCGAGATCGCCGACGTCAGCGACGTCTTCCGCGGCTCCGGCTTCTCGGTCTTCGCCAACGCGGTGGAGAAGGGCTCGGTCGTGCGCGCCATCCCCGCACCCGGCGCCGGCGCGCGGCCGCGCAGCTTCTTCGACAAGCTGAACGACTGGGCGCGCGGCGAGGGGGCGCCCGGCCTCGGCTACGTCATCCTGGGCGAGACCGAGGCGCGCGGCCCGATCGCCAAGTTCCTGGATGCCGACCGGCTGGCCGCGCTGCGCGAGGCGGCGGGTGTCGGGCCGGGCGACGCGGTGTTCTTCGCCTGCGACAAGCCGCTCGCGGCGGCGAAGCTGGCGGGTCTGGCGCGTGATCGGATCGGGCGCGAACTCGACCTATTGGAGAAGGACGTGTTCCGCTTCTGCTGGATCACCGACTTCCCGATGTACGAGCTGGACGACAAGACCGGCAGGATCGAGTTCAGCCACAACCCCTTCTCGATGCCGCAGGGCGGGCTGGAGGCGCTGAACACCAAGGACCCGCTCGAGATCAAGGCGTTCCAGTACGATATCGTCTGCAACGGCGTCGAACTGTCGTCGGGCGCGATCCGAAACCACCTGCCGGAGGTCATGTACAGGGCCTTCGAGATCGCCGGCTACGGCGCGCAGGAAGTCGAGGAGCGGTTCGGCGGCATGCTGGCGGCCTTCAAGCTCGGCGCCCCGCCGCACGGCGGATCGGCGCCGGGCATCGACCGGATCGTCATGCTGCTGGCGGACGAGCCGAACATCCGCGAGGTCATCACCTTCCCGATGACCCAGAAGGCCGAAGACCTGATGATGGGCGCCCCCGCCCCCGTGGAGGAAGCACGGATGCGCGAATTGCACATCAGGCAGGCACTGCCGCCGAAGAAGGACTGACGGCGGTCGCTGCCCGGGCTGCGAAACCCGGCGGCACTACCCGGCCGCGAAGTCCTCGCCCAGGCCTAGTCCGTCCCGGAGGTTGCGGGCCAGCGCGGTCGTGAACTGCGTGGCCGCGCGTCCGTCCATGATCGCGTGGTCCATGCCGATCGTGACGCAGAGGATGCGGCGGGGTCCGTGCCGCGCGTCCTCGCGCGTGGACAGCCTCGCCACGAACCATAGCGGGGGTCCGAGCATCGACCAGTTGCGCCTGACCAGGAGGATGAGGCTCGAGTCGACGGCCGCGGCGAATGCGGCCGCCCGCGCGTCGTCTATGTCCGTCGACAGCAGGCTGCGGCCGATCACGCGGAGCGCGGTGCGCCTGCCCTCCAGCACGGCCTCGACCGGCTCGCCGGCGCGCGCGGCCTCGCCCCAGGCCGCGACCACTCCGTCCATCACGGCGTTTGCCGCCCTCACCAGGCGTGCAGGCGGTCCGGGCGGAAGGCCGGCTGCAACTGCCGGCGCCGCGCGAGCCAGAGATCGCCCTCCGTCGCCAGCAGGCCGTCGCCGATGATGGCGCCCATGTTGCGGTGGATGTGGCCGCGCGGGTAGGTCTCGTGGTGCGTGACCAGGACGTGGCGTGCATAGTCCGCCCGGCCGAGCGCGACGATGCGCCGGCGGCCGACCCGCAGGCCGACGATCCCCCCGTTGCGGGCGAGGGCCGCAGCGGGAAAGGCGTGCGGCGCCGCGGCCATTTCGCGCAGATTGCCGAGCAGAACGTGCCCCGGCAGTGTCGGCAAGGGCCTGGCGGACGAAGCCCGGAGCGACAGGGTCATGCGGCTGCCTTCTCGACCGGGATCAGCGAGCGTGAGGAATGTTCCATGCTTCACCGCCGACGGAGCGGCTGCAATCGGACAATCCGCATCCCCCCGCGGCTCCGGGACCGAAGGGTGCCCGGTGCCGGCGGGCACGGACCGTAAACGAGAGATGAAAAGCGACCACCGCTCCGGTCAGCCGAGCAGATGCGCCAGAAGCGCGTTGAGACGCTGCCGGCCGGCCGGTGTGCAGCGCAGGCCGGTGGCGTCCAGCGCGATCAGCTCCGCGTCGATCAGCGACCGGAGTCGGTCGGCGTCGAGCCAGTCCTCCAGGTCCGTGCCGGCGGCTCGGCGAAAGTCCTCGCGCTGCACCCCGCGGGTCAGCCGGAGCCCCATCATCAGCAGTTCCTCGGCGGCGTCCGCCGGGCCGATCGGCGTACGCTCCACCGTGGCGTGACCCCGCGCCTCCACCTGGGTGAGCCAGGTGTCGGGCGCTCGCGCCTGACGCGTCGCTGCGCGAGCGCCGTCCGCACCGGTCAGCCGTCCGTGCGCCCCGGGGCCGACGCCGATCCAGTCGCCGCCGCTCCAGTAGATGAGATTGTGCCTGCACGCGCCGCCCGGCCGTGCGTGGTTGGAAATCTCGTAGGCCGGCAGGCCGGCCGCGTCGAGCAGCGCGTGCGTCTCCTCGTAGAAGGCCGCACCCGTGTCCTCGTCCGGCATGACGAGTTCACCGCGGGCGTGGCGTGCCGCTCGAAGGCGGTGCCCGGCTCGATCGTGAGCTGGTAGATCGACAGATGGTCGCCGACCATCGCCAGCGCCTCGTTCAGTTCGCTCCGCCATCGTTCCGGGGTCTGGCCCGGGAGGGCGTAGATAAGGTCGAACGACCAGCGCTCGAAGTATCTTTGCGCGGTCGCCACCGCCGCCCGCGCCTCCGCCGTGCCGTGCTCGCGTCCCAGGAAGCGCAGCGCTGCATCGTCCAGCGACTGAACGCCGAGCGATACGCGATTGATGCCAGCCTGCGCGAGCGCCGCGAAGCCGGTGGCCTCGACCGAAGTCGGATTGGCTTCCAGGGTCACCTCGACGTCCGCGGCCAGGGGCCAGCGCGCGCGGATGCGGTCGAGCACCGCGGCAGCCGTTTCCGGCGCCATCAGCGAGGGTGTGCCGCCGCCGAAGAAGACGGTGTCCACTGTACGGCCCGTGGTTTCCGCCGAGAAATGATCCAGTTCCGCCAGCAGGCCGTCGCGCCAGCGCGCCTCGTCGATGCCGCCGCGGACGTGGCTGTTGAAGTCGCAGTAGGGGCATTTCGACCGGCAGAACGGCCAGTGCACGTAGATGCCGAACCGGGGGGACTGCGGGTTCAAGCGCGTCAGTCCGCGAAACAGCCGGCGATCAGCTTGGCGAACGCGTCGGCGCGGTGGCTGATCGCATGCTTCGCGTCGGGGGCCATCTCGCCGAAGGTCAGCGTGCGCCCGTCGGCCTGGAACATCGGGTCGTAGCCGAAGCCGCGCCCGCCCCGAGGCGGCCAGACGAGGGTGCCGTCGACGCGGCCTTCGAACGTATCGCAATGCCCGTCCGGCCAGGCCAGCGCCAGCGCACTGACGAAATGCGCCGTCCGGTCGGCGGTGTCGCCCAACTCCCGATGAACGCGCGCCATCGCCGCGGCGAAATCCTTCTCCGGGCCGCCCCACCGGGCGGAGTAGATGCCCGGCGCCCCGGCCAGGGCGTGGACGGCGAGGCCGCTGTCGTCGGCGAGCGCCGGGAGGCCGGACCGCAACGCAGCGTCGCGCGCCTTCAGTTCGGCGTTGGCGACGAAGGTCGTCCCGGTCTCCTCCGGCTCCGGCAGGCCGAGTTCGCCGGACGAGCGCACCTGGACCGACCAGGGCCGCAGCAGGTCGCGGATCTCCACGACCTTGCCGGGATTGTGGCTGGCGATGACGAGGTCGTTGCCGGTGAAGCGGCGACGCATGCGGATCCCCTGGCTGCGTTCCGCCGCATATGGGGTGCGGCGGCGGCGGCCGAAACCGCCTCAGGCGAGGCCGAGCGCCTTGCGCTGATGCTGGACCAGATCGGCAACGCCGGCACCGGCGAGATCGAGCAGCGCCAGGAAGGCGGCGTGCGAGAAGGGCTTCTGCTCGGCCGTGCCCTGGACCTCGACGATGCCGCCGCTGCCGGTCAGGACGAAGTTGGCGTCCGCCTCGGCGTTGCTGTCCTCGTCATAGTCGAGGTCGAGGACCGCCTCGCCCTGGTAGATGCCGCACGAAATGGCCGCGACCTCGTCGGTCAGCGGCATCGCCTTGATCGCACCGATCTTCATCATGTGCTGGAAGGCGAGATGCAGCGCGACATAGCTTCCGGTGATCGCCGCGGTGCGCGTGCCGCCGTCGGCCTGGAGCACGTCGCAGTCGATCCGCACCTGGATCTCGCCCAGCGTCTCCATGTTCGTGACGGCGCGCAGCGACCGGCCGATCAGGCGCTGGATCTCCTGGGTGCGTCCGCTCTGCGACCCTTTCGCCGCCTCGCGCGCGCCGCGGGTGTGGGTGGCGCGCGGCAGCATGCCGTATTCCGCCGTCACCCAGCCCTTGCCGGTGTTGCGCAGGAAGGGCGGCACCCGGTCCTCGACCGAAGCGGTGCACAGGACCTTGGTGTGGCCGAAGCAGACGAGGCAAGAGCCCTCGGCATAGCGGTTCACGCCGGTCTCCAGCGTGACGCGCCGCAGTTCGTCCGCGGCCCGTCCGGATGGGCGCATGGGTTCCTCCTGGTCTGGTCGCGGTGGTGCGAGCGGGCGCGGACCCTATATCGCACGAACGCCGCCGTCCATCGGCTTCGTTGACGATGCGCTACCCCCTGCCTACATTCGGAAACCGGCCGGGGACCTTCCGTTTCCCTTTTGAAGCCGATGCCGCTGAATCAGTCGCCAAGCATCTCTGCCCTGAACGATCGGTCACGCGAGATCTTCCGCATGGTCGTCGACGCCTATGTCGACACCGGTGAGCCGGTCGGGTCGCGGACGATATCGAAGCGTCTCGGCACCGCTCTGTCGGCCGCGACGATACGGAACGTGATGGCGGATCTGCAGGATCTGGGCCTGCTCTACTCGCCGCATACCTCGGCCGGCCGCCTGCCGACCGAGGCGGGTCTGCGGCTGTTCGTCGACGGCCTGCTGGAACTCGGCAGCCTGACGGAGAACGAGCGCTCGGACATCGAGGCGCGGTGCGCGGCGTCCGGGCGCAGCTTCTCCCAGACCCTCGAACAGGCGGGAACCCTGCTCGCGGGCCTGTCGCGCCACGCCGGGCTGGTGGTGGCGCCTAAGGCGGGGACGCAACTCAGCCACATCGAGTTCGTCAACATCGGCGGCGGCCGCGCACTCGTAATCCTGGTCGATCGCAGCGGCGCGGTGGAAAACCGCGTCATCGACCTCCCGCCGGGCCTCCCGGCCGAATCCCTCGTGCAGGCGTCGAACTACCTTCAGGCGCGGCTCGTCGGGCGCACGCTGAACGACGCGCGCGCGGACATCTCGCGCGAGCTCGAGGAGCACCGTGCCGCGCTCGACGCGCTGACCTGCACCGTGGTAGAGCGCGGGCTGGCCGTCTGGGGTGGCGATGGCGCACACGGAACGCTCATCATCCGCGGGCAGGCGCAGCTGCTCGACGACGTGACCGCGATCGAGGATCTCGAACGGATCCGCTCGCTGTTCGATGCGCTGGAGACGAAGGAGAGCCTGCTGCGGCTGGTGGATGCGGCGGAACAGGGCCAGGGCGTGCAGATATTCATCGGCGCGGAAAACGACCTTTTCGGCCACGCCGGCTGGTCGATGATCCTGGCGCCTTACAGCGACGAGCAGCGCAAGGTCGTCGGGGCCATCGGCGTCATCGGGCCGACCCGGCTCAACTATGCGCGCATCGTTCCGGTCGTGGACTACACGGCCAAGGTGGTCGGGCGCTTGCTCGGCTGAGGTGAGTTTCAAGGAAGAGACATGTCGAGGGAACAGACCGATCAGGCCCCGTCCGAGACGGAGATCCAGGGCGAAACCGGCGACGGTGCGGCCCCGGCGAGCGGCTGGGCGAACGGCGAAGCCGAGGCTGCCGAAGCGCAGCGGATCGCGGAACTGGAGGCTGAGGTCGCGAGCCTGAAGGATCAGCATCTGCGCGCCCTGGCCGAGGTGGAGAACGTCCGCCGACGTGGCCAGCGCGACCGGGAGGAGGCCGCCAAGTTCGCCGCGGCCGGCTTCGCCCGCGAACTGCTGGCCGTTGCGGACAATCTGCGCCGCGGCATCGAGAGCGTCCCCCCGGACGCCAAGGCCGGCGACCACCATCTCGCGAATTTCATGGCGGGCGTCGAACTGGTCGAACGCGATCTTCTGACGGCCTTCGAGAAGCACGGCGTCCAGCGGGTCGCGCCGAAGCCGGGCGACCGCTTCGATGCGAACCTGCATCAGGCCATGTTCGAGATGGAGGACAGCGGCCAGCCGGCCGGAACCATCGCGCAGGTGCTTCAGCCCGGCTACATCCTGAACGGGCGCCTGCTCCGCGCCGCCATGGTCGGCGTAGCCAAGGGCGAACCGGTCCAGGGCCAGCGGGTCGATACGACGGTCTGACGAAGGCCGGGGGGCGTTCCCGCTGCGATGCCGTGACGGCGGGGGTCGCTCCTCGGCGCGCACCGGCCCCTTGCGCCCCCGGCGATCTCAGTCCTTGTCGTCCAGGGATTCCAGGAGGGCCCGGCCGGCGTCGGCGGCGGCGCGGTTTTCCGCCTCGACCCGCTCGAATATCTCGCGGCGCAGGACGGTCGCCTCCGGCGGGAAGGTGAACCCGAGCCGGACGGATCGTCCGCGGACCTCCACGACGGTGACCTCGATATTCCCGTTGATGACCACCGAGTCACCGATCTTGCGGGTCAGGTAGAGCATCCTGCCGACCGTGCCATGCTGCGCCGCCTCCCCCGCTCCCGGCGCCCCCAGGACCAGAAACGCTTGAAGCTACCCTAACAGGGTCGTCATCGCGCGTTAACGCTTTCTTTAGCGCAGATCCCCCAGATTGACGGCGATTTATCCCACGGCCGGTATTGGGCTCTCCATGGATCTTGGCGGCTTCAAGCTCTTCGGCATGCTGCAGCGCCGGATGGACTGGCTGGGCGAACGCCAGCGCGTGCTGTCGCAGAACGTCGCGAACAGCGACACCCCCGGCCATGTGCCGCAGGATCTGCGGCCTCTGCGGTTCGACCAGATGCTCCGTTCCACGGGGCCGGTCGGCGTCCAGCGGACCGACGCGGCGCACATGGCCGGCAGCGCGGCAGGCAGCCGGTTCGGCGAGCAGCGCCAGAAGGCCGGCGAGGCGACGACCATCTCCGGAAACGCCGTCGATCTGGAGGCGGAACTGCGCAAGGTCTCGGAAACCGGAGTCGACTATCAGGCGATGGTCAACCTCTACCGCAAGCATGTCGAGATGCTGCGCACGGCGATCGGCCGCAACGGCTGAGGTGGAGGAGGGGGAACATGGATCTGGTCAAATCGCTGCAGATTTCCGCGTCGGGCATGCGCGCGCAGGGTTCGCGCCTGCGGGTAATCGCCGAGAACCTGGCCAACGCCCAGTCCACCGCACAGGCGCCGGGCGGACAGCCCTACCAGCGCAAGGTGGTGACCTTCCGCAACGCCATGGATCGCGCGACCGGCGTGTCGGAAGTGCGCGCCGACCGCATCCAACTCGACCGGTCGGAGTTCGAACGCCGTTTCGATCCCGGCCATCCCGCATCCGACCAGGACGGCTATCTCCTGCTGCCGAACGTCAAGCCGATGGTCGAACTGATGGACATGCGCGAAGCGCAACGCAGCTACGAGGCGAATCTCAACGTTCTGACCGCCTCGCGCTCGATGCTCATGCGCACCATCGACATGCTCCGTAGCTGACCGAGGCTGCACCCATGGCCGTCAATCCGCTCAGCGCCGCCGGCGCTTACAGCAATGCCTTCAAGATCGGCTCCGCGCCCGGCATGGACGCCCGCGGCGGCGCGGGAAGTTTCGCGGATCTGGTCAAGGAGGCGGGCCGCAGCGCCGCCAGGGAACTCCGCGGCGCGGAGGAGCTCTCCGCCAAGGCGGCGGCCAAGGTTGTGGACCTGCCGCCGTCCGACGCCCTCAGCATCCTCAAGAACGGGCCAGACAGTTTCGAGGGACGCAAGCTCGGCGTGCTGCTGACGGACGGCGCCGACGCGGACCTGTTCACGGCCCTGAAGACGGCGGTGGCGAAGGAGAAGGCCG
>JBKBLL010000038.1:0-20860 GCA_046296375.1 Alphaproteobacteria bacterium
CCTTACCGACGAGGACAGGATCGGCCGCGATCTGTTCGTGCGTTGGTGCCGGGAGGCCGGCCTGGAGGTCACCGTCGACCGGATGGGAAGCATCTTCGCCCGCCGTCCGGGCCGCAACGACGCCCTGCCGCCGATCATGACGGGCAGCCACCTGGACACCCAGCCGACCGGCGGGCGCTTCGACGGCGTGCTGGGCGTGCTGGCGGCGCTGGAGGTGGTGCGCACGCTGAACGACCATGGGATCGAGACCGAGGCGCCGATCGAGATCGTCAACTGGACCAACGAGGAGGGCGCGCGCTTCCCGCCGCCGATGATCGCTTCGGGCGTGTTCGCGGGCGTGTTCTCCCTGGAGGAGGCGCATGCGATCCGCGACGCGGCCGGCAAGTGCATGGGCGAGGAACTGGCCCGCATCGGCTATCTCGGTGAGGCCTCGGTGGGGGGGCGCCCGGTCGGCGCCTATTTCGAACTGCATATCGAGCAGGGCCCGATCCTCGAGCGCGAGAATAAGCCGATCGGCATCTGCACGGCGGGCCAGGGGGCGCGCTGGTACGAGGTGACGGTGGCGGGGGAGGCGGGTCATGCCGGCGCCACGCCGATGGACATGCGCCAGGACGCGCTGGTGACCGCCGCCCTGATCGTCCAGGCGGTCCAGCGAATCGGCCGCCGTCGCGACCCCTATGGCCGCGGCACGGTCGGCATCATGCGGGTTTCGCCCGGCTCGCCGAACGTCATCCCGGACGAAGTGTTCTTTACCGTCGACATCCGCCATCCGGACGCGGCGACGATGGCCGAGATGGACGAGGAACTGCGTGCCGCGGCGGCGGAGGCGGCCCAGTCCCAGGGGACGCGGGCGGAGGTGAAGGAGATTTGGTACTCGCCGCCGGTCGATTTCGACCGTGGCTGCATCGCGGCCGTGCGCGAGGCGGCCACTGCGCTGGGGCACGCCCATATGGACATGGTCAGCGGCGCCGGTCACGACGCGGTCTACATGGCCCGCGTCGCGCCGACCGCGCTGATCTTCGCGCCGTGCGAGAAGGGTTTGAGCCACAACGAAGCGGAGAACTGCAAGCCGGAGGACCTCGCCGCGGCGTGCGACGTGCTGTTCCACGCGGTGCTGGAGCGTGCGGATGCCGGCTGAGGCCGTGCGCCGTGCCGATCTCACGGTGGGCGTCGGCGGCTTTGGCGCGATCGGTCGCCAAGTCGCCGAAGCGCTCGACGCCGGGATTGAAGGGTTGCGTCTGGTCGCCGTCTCGGCGCGCGATCGTCCAGCGGCGGCCGACAAGGTTGCGGGCTTTGCACGGCGGCCGGCGGTGGTGCCGCTCGCCGATCTCGCGGCCTGCGCCGACATCGTCCTGGAATGCGCCCCGGCATCGGTCTTCGAGGAGGTGGCGGAGCCGGCGATCCGGGCGGGACGGATCTTCGTCCCGAGCAGCGTCGGCGCCCTGCTACCGCGCATGCACCTGGTCGATCTGGCGCGGGAAACCGGGGCGCGCATCGTCGTGCCGACCGGCGCGCTGCTCGGCCTGGATGCGGTGCGGGCGGTGGCCGAGGGCACGATCCATTCTGTGCGGATGGTAACGCGCAAGCCGCCGGGCGGACTGGCCGGTGCGCCATACCTGGTCGAGAACGGCATCTCCGTCGAGGGGCTGACCGCGCCGAAGAAGGTGTTCGATGGCAGCGCGCGCGAGGGTGCCCGCGGTTTTCCGGCGAACGTGAACGTCGCGGCGGCGTTGTCTCTGGCGGGGATCGGGCCGGACGAGACGCGGCTGGAGATCTGGGCGGATCCGGCGCTGGACCGGAACACCCACAGGATCGAAGTGGACGCCGACAGCGCCCGCTTCACCCTGGAGATCGCCAACGTGCCGTCGGCCGAGAATCCGCGAACCGGAAAGAACACGGCCCTCAGCGTCGTGGCCACGCTCCGCGGCCTGACCGCGACCCTGAAGGTCGGTACATAGCCGAAAGGATTGTCCGCAATGACAGCGCATCGTCTCGCACTCTTCTGCATCGCTGCGGGGGTGGCGGTCGCGGCCGCCGCGCCGGCGGCGGCACAGCGCCCCGACCAGCTGAGCTACGAGGAGACGCGGCAGTGCGTCATGGAGGGCCAGCGACTGGACAAGGAGCTCCCGGCGATCGAGGCGCAGCGGCCGGCGATCGAACGCGACGGTGCCGCTCTCGACAGGCTCGCCCAGGAGGTCGAAGTGCTGCGCGAGCGTTCGGCCGCCGTGATCGATCCGGCGCTCTCGCGCGAATACGACCAGGCGCGCGAGCGGCATTATCAGGAATATGACCGCTATACCCGCGACCTGACGGCGTTCAACCGCCGGGTGGCCGACTACAACAACGCGCTCACCGCCTATAATCGCGACTGCGCCCCCGACCGACTGTATGGGTTGTACCTGGAGCGTGCGCAGCGGGAGCTCGGCCTGCGCTGACGCGCGGAGCCCGCTTGATCAGCGCAATCCCGGCAGGTCCAGGATGACCACATCGTCCGACCGGGCAAAGTTGAGCAGCACGCGGGCGCGCTCCTCCAGCATGTCGGGGTCCACGCCGTCGGGACGGAGGAGGGCAACGCGACGATTGAGTTGATCGCGCTTCGCCGCCTCGACCTCCAGGATGGACTGGGCTTCCGCGATGCGCACGTCCAGCTGGATCATCGCCAGCACGCCGCGGTCACCGTAGACGGCATAATAGCCGAAATAGAGGGCCACGCAGGCGACGGCGAGGGGCCCCAGCATCGCCTGGGCTCGACGTCGAATCTCGCGCAGCAGGTCCATTCCGGCTCCTCGTCCCGAGTCGCCCTATCGAATCACGCGGAGCGCGCCGCGTCCAGCATAACGGGCCGCCGAGCCCAGACCTTCCTCGATTCGGATGAGCTGGTTGTACTTCGCGGTACGGTCGGACCGCGCGAGCGAGCCGGTCTTGATCTGCCCGCAATTGGTGGCGACGGCGAGATCGGCGATGGTCGAATCCTCCGTCTCGCCCGAGCGGTGCGACATGACCGCGGTGTAGCCGGCGCGGTGCGCCATCTCGACGGCTTCCAACGTCTCGGTCAGGGTCCCGATCTGGTTGACCTTGACGAGGATCGAGTTCGCCACGCCTTCGGCGATGCCGCGCGAAAGGCGGGACGGATTGGTGACGAACAGGTCGTCGCCCACGATCTGGATCTTGTCGCCGAGCTCGTCCGTCAGCGCCTTCCAGCCGGCCCAGTCGTCCTCGGCCATGCCGTCCTCGATCGAGGCGATCGGGTACCGCGAGACCAGGTCGGCGAGATACCGCACCATGCCCTCCCCATCGAGCACCTTGCCTTCACCCTCGAGATCGTACTTGCCGTTCTTGAAGAACTCGTTCGAGGCGGAATCGAGTGCCAGCATCACGTCGTCGCCGGGCCTGTAGCCGGCGCCTTCGATCGCCCTCATGACGAAACCGAGCGCCTCGTCGGTGGAGGAGAGGGCGGGGGCGAAGCCGCCCTCGTCGCCGACATTGGTATTGTGGCCGGCGTCCTTCAGCAGCTTGCGCAGCGTGTGGAACACTTCCGAACCGGTCCGCACGGCGTCGGCAAAGGTGGGCGCGCCCACCGGCATGATCATGAATTCCTGGATGTCGATGGGGTTGTCGGCGTGGGCGCCGCCATTGACGATGTTCATCATCGGCACCGGCAGGGTGCGGGCGTAGACGCCGCCGACATAGCGGAAAAGCGGCAGGCCGACCTCGGCCGCTGCCGCCTTGGCGACGGCAAGGCTGACACCGAGGATGGCATTGGCGCCGAGGCGCGCCTTGTTCGGCGTGCCGTCCAGGTCGAGCAGGACGGCGTCGAGCGAGACCTGATCCTCGGCGTCCATGCCCGAAAGCGCGTCGTATATCTCGCCGTTGACCGCGTCCACCGCCTGCTGGACGCCCTTGCCGCCGTAGCGGCCCTTGTCGCCGTCACGCTTTTCGTTCGCCTCGTGCGCGCCGGTCGACGCGCCGGACGGGACGGCCGCGCGGCCTGTCGCGCCGCTCTCCAGCAGCACGTCGACCTCGACGGTGGGATTTCCGCGGCTGTCGAGGATCTCGCGGGCGTGGATGTCGGTGATCGCGGTCATCGTCGTCCTGTCGCTTCTCGGGTCAGGTCGTGGGGTCGGTGGCGGGAAGGGGCGAGGCCTTGGCCAGCCGGTCGAAGGTGACGAGGTCGCGCAGGATCGCTTCCAGCCGGTGCAGGGGCACCATGTTGGGACCGTCGCTCGGTGCCCGGTCCGGGTCCTGGTGCGTCTCGATGAAGACCGCGGCTACGCCGACCGCGACCGCGGCGCGGGCGAGGACCGGGACGAATTCCCGCTGGCCGCCGCTGGAGGCGCCGCGCCCGCCGGGTTGCTGCACCGAGTGCGTCGCGTCGAAGACGATGGGGCAGCCCGTCGCCGCCATGATCGGCAGGGCCCGCATGTCGCTGACCAGCGTGTTGTAACCGAAGCTCGCCCCGCGCTCGCACAGGAGGATGTCGCGGCCGCCGCCGCTCTCGATCTTGGCCACGACGTTCGCCATGTCCCAAGGGGCGAGGAACTGACCCTTCTTCACGTTGACGGCGCGGCCGGTCGCGGCCGCGGCCAGCAGAAGGTCCGTCTGGCGGCAGAGGAAGGCCGGGATCTGGAGGATGTCGACGGCCTCGGCGACCACTGCGCACTGACCGGGCTCGTGCACGTCCGTCAGGACCGGGCAGCCCAGCCTCTCGCGGATCTCGGCCATGATGGGCAGGCTCTCGTCGAGGCCGAGGCCGCGCGGGCCGCCGATGCTGGTGCGGTTGGCCTTGTCGAACGAACTCTTGTAGACGAGCGCGATGCCCACTCTGGCGCACAGTTCGGCCAGGGCCTGTGACATCTCCATCGCATGGGCGCGGCTCTCGAGGACGCAGGGGCCGGCGATCAGGACGAGCGGGCGGTCGTTGGCGATCTCCATGCCGCCGACCCTGACACGGCGCGGCGCCGCTACCACTGGCGCGAGCGGGCTCATACCAGCCGCGACTGCTTCACGGCCGCGCCGACGAACGCCCTGAACAGGGGGTGCGGCTCGAACGGCTTCGATTTCAGCTCCGGGTGGAACTGCACGCCGATGAACCAGGGATGGTCGGAATACTCGACGATCTCCGGTAGCAGCCCGTCGGGCGACATGCCGGAGAAGGTCATGCCGACCTCCTCCAACTGGCGCTTGTAGTTGACGTTGACCTCGTAGCGGTGGCGGTGCCGCTCCTGCACCTCTTGGTCGCCGTAGACCTCGGCCACGCGGCTGCCGGGCAGCAACCGGGCGGGATAGGCGCCGAGGCGCATCGTGCCGCCCAGTTCGCCCTCGGCGTTGCGCCGCTCGACGACGTTGCCGCGGGTCCATTCGGTCAGCAGGCCCACCACGGGATGTTCGCACGGGCCGAATTCGGTCGAACTGGCGCCGGTCAGGCCGACCAGGTTCCGCGCCGCCTCGATCACCGCCATCTGCATGCCGAAGCAGATGCCGAAATAGGGGATGTTGTGCTCGCGCGCGAAACGCGCCGCCTCGATCTTGCCGGGTGTGCCGCGCTCGCCGAAGCCGCCCGGCACCAGGATGCCGTCGACTCGTTCCAGTCGCTCGATCGCCCCCTCGGCCTCGAAGATTTCCGCCTCGATCCAGTCGCACTTCACCTGGACACGGTGGGCGATGCCGCCGTGGTTCAGCGCCTCGATCAGCGACTTGTAGGCGTCCTTCAGCTCCGTGTACTTGCCGACGACGGCGATCGTCACCTCTCCCTCGGGATTGAGCGTGCGCTCGACGATCTCCGTCCAGCGGCTCATGTCGGGCTCGCCCGCGACCTCGATGTCGAAGTGGCGGAAGACCTCAACGTCGAACCCGGCCTCGTGATAGCTGATCGGGGCGGCGTAGACCGTTTCGACGTCGAGCGCCGGAATGACGCAGGACTCGCGGATGTTGCAGAACAGCGCGATCTTGCGGCGCGACTCACGCGAGATTTCGCGGTCGCAGCGGCAGAGCAGGATGTCGGGCTGGATGCCGACGCTCAGCAGTTCCTTCACCGAATGCTGGGTGGGCTTCGTCTTCAGTTCGCCGGCCGACGGTATCCAGGGCACGAGAGTAAGGTGGACGAACAGCGTCCGCTCGGGCCCGAGCTCGTTGCGCAGCTGTCGGATTGCCTCCAGGAACGGGAGGCTCTCGATGTCGCCGACCGTCCCGCCGACCTCGCACAGGACGAAGTCCTCGCCGTCGAGGTCGGCCTGGACGAATTCCTTGATGGAATCGGTGACGTGCGGAATCACCTGGACGGTGCCGCCCAGATAGTCGCCGCGCCGTTCGCGCGACAGCACGGTGGAATAGATGCGACCGGCGGAGACGCTGTCGCTGCGCCGCGCGGAGACGCCGGTGTAGCGCTCGTAATGGCCGAGATCGAGGTCGGTTTCCGCCCCGTCGTCGGTGACGAACACTTCGCCGTGCTGGTACGGGCTCATCGTGCCCGGGTCGATGTTGAGGTAGGGATCGAACTTCCGCATCCGGACGCGAAAGCCGCGCGCCTGAAGCAACGCGCCGAGAGCGGCGGCGGCGAGTCCCTTACCCAGGGAGGAAGCCACGCCGCCGGTGATGAAGATGAAGCGCGTCATGGGCGCCTGTCTCAGCCCGCGTTCCGAAGACCCTGCCGCTTATCCATGCGGAGGGCAACCGTCAATCGTAGCATCGGGCCGTAGATCAGCGGCCGAGCGGGACGGCCGGTTCCGCCGGCGCCTGCTGCTCGATCGGCGCCATCGGCCGGCCGGTGTCGAGGATCGAGGCCGGCCGGGTGGTGCCGGTGGCGAGCCAGGCCAGGCCCATGCTCGTCATGAAGAAGAGGGCCGCCAGGACCGCCGTCGACTTGGTGAGCAGGTTCGAGCCGGCGCGCCCCGTCATGAATACGCCGCCCCCCCCCCCCCCCCCGCCGATGCCGAGACCACCGCCTTCGCTGCGCTGGATCAGGACGATCCCGACGATCGAGATCGCGAGCAGGATATGGATGACGAGAACGACGGTGATCATCCGAGGCAATTCCGCATCGATCGGTAAAGCACATGCGCGCCCGGCAGACGGATGCCCGGGACGTGCGCGACCGGGCAGAGGCGCGCCTCCACCCGCAGCCCTTTTAGTTGGTTGGCGGCGTGGCTTCTAGCCACATGTTTTCGCGATCGCCCAGAAGTCGTCCGCCTTGAGGCTGGCGCCGCCGACCAGAGCGCCGTCGACATCGTCGAGGCCCAGCAGTTCGGCCGCATTGTCGGGCTTGACCGAACCGCCGTAGAGAATGCGCACGGAAGCGCCGTCGGCGAGGATGCCGGCGAGTTCGCGGCGGATCGCGGCATGCATTTCCGCCACGTCCTCCGGCCGCGCCACCTTTCCCGTCCCGATCGCCCAGACAGGCTCGTAAGCGAGCACCAGAGACCGCGGCGTGGCGCCCTCCGGGACCGAGCCCCGGACCTGGGTGCGCACCACTTCCAGCGCTTCGCCCGCCTCGCGCTGGGCGGCCGTCTCGCCGACGCAGACGATGGCGACGAGGCCGGCCCGCAGGGCGGCAGCGGCCTTGGCGCCGACCGTGGCGTCCGTCTCGCCATGGTCGGCGCGCCGCTCCGAGTGGCCGACGATCACATGGGTGCAGCCCGCGTCCGCCAGCATCTCCGCCGCGACGTCGCCGGTGTGGGCGCCGTTCGCCGCGGCATGGCAGTCCTGGCCGCCGAGCGCGATGACCGTGCCGCGGAGCAGTTCGCCGACAGGGGCGAGCAGCGTCGCCGGGGGGCAGACCAGCAGCTCGGCCGCAATGCGCGGCTCCTCGGCGACCCGTCCGACGAGCGTTCCGGCCAGATGGGTGCCCTCGACCAGGAGGCAGTTCATCTTCCAGTTGCCGGCAATCAGCGGTCGACGCGCCATATCCTGCGCTCCTCTCTCAAAGTGCTGCATGCATTGCGTTCGTTACGTGCCTTTTCCATTTAGCACGGCGGAGCGCGACGCATCACCCGCCGTGGCGCCTCGCCGGCGGCCATTGTTGCCGCCTGCCGGGCCCCTGCCTATGATGCCGCCGCTCCCGCCGGCCGGATTCGGCCGAGGCGCCGCGAACGCAGTGATCGAAGGCTTATGCTCAACTCTCTCCGCCGGGGCGCCAAGACCTGGCTCGCCAAGGGACTGTTCGCCCTTCTGATCCTCAGCTTCGCGGCATGGGGCATCGGCGACTATCTGCAGCCCGATCCGGCGGCGCCGGCGGCCGAGGTGGGCGAACTCGCGATCTCGCGCGACGAGATCAATCGCGACCTCAACCGCGAGTTGGAGCGCATGCGCCAGCGTTTCGGCGATGCCATCGACCGGGAGACCGCGGCGCAGCTCGGGTTGATCGATCAGGTGCTGGCGCAGGCGATCAACCGCCGGCTGCTCGACCTCGAGGCGCGCGACCTGGGCGTGCGCGTATCCGACGACCTGGTGCGTCAGCGCATCCTTGCCGAGCCAGCCTTCACCACGCCGACCGGACAGTTCGACCGGATCCGGTTCGAGCAGACATTGTTCGCCAACGGCCTGTCCGAGGACGCGTTCGTCGCGATGATGCGCGGCGATCTGGCGCGCGGCATGCTGGCGGATACGGTCGTGGTCGGTGCCACGGCGCCGCGGACTCTCACCCGGATGCTCTATGCCGACGAGGCGGAGAGCCGCGTCGCGGAGATCGTCTTCCTTCCCGACGAGGCGGCCGGTACCCCGCCCGAGCCGACCGAGGTGCAACTCGCCGAGGCCTATGAGGCCGAGCGCGAGCGCTGGATGGCGCCCGAATATCGCGCCGTGACCGCCGTGCTGCTGCGGCCGGAGAACCTGATGGCGGAGGTCCAGGTCAGCGAGGACCGCATCCGCGAGCATTACGAGATGCACCGCGGCGAATTCGTCGTGCCGGGCAGGCGCACCGTCTCGCAGCTTCTGTTCGCCGACGAGACCGTGGCGCGCAACGCGGCCCGCCGGATCGCCGAGGGCGAGGATTTCGACGCCGTTGCGGCCGACGTCGTGGGCAAGGGCGGCGAGCGCACCGAGATCGGCACCGTGACGCGGGACGAACTGTTTCCGGCAGCGGTGGCCGATGCGGCCTTCGCCCTGGAGGCGGCGGGTGCGACCGAACCCGTCCGCAGTCCGCTCGGCTGGCACATCCTGCGCGTGTCCGACATCGAGCCGGGGCATACCGTGCCGCTGGACGAGGTGCGCGAGCGGGTGGCGCAGCGCTGGCGCGCGGCGCGCCTGCACGAGATGGGCGCCGCGCGGGCCGCAGACCTCGCCGAAAAGGTGCGTGCAGGCGCCGACCTTCAGGCGCTGGCGGCCGAAACCGGCCTGACGGCGCGGACGCCGCCGCCCGTGCGCCGCGCCGCCAACGCGCCGGGAGAGCGGATGCCGGCGAGCCTCGTGCGCAAGCTGTTCGCGGCGCAGGAAGGTGCCGTCGTCGTCGATGCCATGCCGGACGGGCATGTGGTAGCCCGGCTGACCGAGGTCCGGAAGGCCGACCTGCCGGCCGAATCGGCGGAGCTGGAGCGGGCGCGCGAGCAGATCGGCGACGCCATGGCGGCCGACGTCCGCGCACAGTATCTGGAAGCATTGCGTGGCCGCTTCGGCGTGACCGTCAACCAGAACGTCGTCCGTTCCCTATACTGACCCGCCGCGCCGCGGCAATTTCCCCGGCCCCCGCGCCGGGGTGTCAACGAAGGTGCAGCCGTGACCGTCACACCGAGCTTCGACGCGTTCCGCGAGTGCTACGACGCCGGGAAGCCGCAGCTCGTCTGGTCGCGCACCGTGGCGGACCTGGATACGCCCGTCTCGGCCTTCCTGAAGGTGGCGGACGGCCGGCCGAACAGCTTCCTGCTGGAATCGGTGGAAGGCGGGGCGATCCGCGGCCGCTACTCGTTCATCGGGCTGAAGCCCGACCTGATCTGGCGCTGCCGCGGCGACGCCGCGGAGGTCAACCGGCATGCGCTGACCGACGCCGACGCGTTCGAGCCCTGCACCCAGGGCAGCCTCGATTCGCTGCGTGCCCTGATCGAGGAAAGCCGCATCCCGGATTTCCCGGAGTCCCTGCCGCCGATGGGGTCCAGCCTGGTCGGCTACATGGGCTATGACATGGTCAGGCTGATGGAGCGGCTGCCGGACGTGCCGCCCGACCCGATCGGCGTCCCCGACGGCATGTTCGTGCGGCCGACCATCATGCTGGTGTTCGACGCGATCGGCGATCACGTCACGATCGTGACACCGGTCTGGCCGAAGGACGGCGTGAGTGCCACGGCGGCCTACGAGGCGGCGCTGGAGCGGCTCGGCGATATCACCGGCGACCTGGAGCGCAGCCTGTCGCACCGCGCGCCGATGCTCGACGAGACCGATCTGCCCGAGCCGCGCTCCAACATGACGCGCGACCGCTTCTTCGAGATCGTTGAAACGGCGCGGGAATACATCATGGCGGGCGACGCCTTCCAGATCGTCCCCTCCCAGCGCTTCTCGCTCGACTTCAGGTTGCCGCCCTTCGCGCTCTACCGATCGCTGCGGCGCCTGAATCCGTCACCCTTCCTCTTCTTCCTCGACTTCGGGGATTTCGCGGTCGTCGGCTCTAGCCCGGAGATCCTGGTGCGGGTGCGCGACGGCAAGGTCACGATCCGCCCCCTCGCGGGGACGCGCCGCCGCGGCAAGGATGCCGCGGAGGACCGGGTGCTGTCCCAGGACCTGCTGTCCGATCCGAAGGAACTGGCCGAGCATCTGATGCTGCTCGATCTCGCCCGCAACGATGTCGGCCGGGTGAGCAGGATCGGGTCGGTGCGCGTCGTGGAGCAGTTCGAGATCGAATACTACTCCCACGTCATGCATATCAGTTCCACCGTGGAGGGGGATCTGGACCCCCGCTACGACGCCATCGGGGCCCTGATGGCAGGCTTCCCGGCAGGCACCGTGTCGGGTGCGCCGAAAGTGCGGGCGATGGAGATCATCGACGAACTGGAGCCGGAGAAGCGCGGCATCTACGCCGGCTGCATCGGCTACTTCGCCGGCAACGGCACGATGGACACCTGCATCGCGCTGCGCACCGGGGTGGTCAAGGATGGCACGCTCTACGTCCAGGCGGGCGTCGGCGTGGTGGCCGACAGCGTGCCCGCGACCGAGTACCAGGAGAGCGTCGATAAGGCGAAAGCTTTGGTGCGTGCCGCACAGGAGGCGGTCCGCTTCGCGAGCCGGCAGACCGCCAACCTGCCGGGCTGACGGGTTCCGCAACGGTCGGCGGCGCGTCGGCCGCGGTCAGAGGCCGCGCATCGCCTTGCCCGCATTCGGATCAAGCCGCTGCGCCAGACGCTCCATTTCGACCTTGTCGCGAATATAGAGCGTTTTGTCCTTGCGGAAGACGAGGCCGCTCTCCTGCAGCTGGGTGAAGACGCGTGCGACCGTCTCGCGGGTCGTCGCGGCCTTCACCGCGGTTTCGCGCTGCGGGGGCGCGGGATAGACCAGCCAGCGGCCGTGCACGGCGGGGTCGGGCCGGCTTAGACGAATCAGTTCGACCACGACGCGCTGCATGGCGCCGAGGGTCGCGAGGTCCATGATCCGTTCGTCGCAGATGCGGATGACCGAGGCGAGGCGCCGCATCACGTAGAGCATCATCTCCGGATGCCGGCGCAGCAGCCGGATGAAGGCCTCGGGCGGGATGGATGCCAGCAGACAGTCCGTGCGAGCGACGACGCTGGCCGAGCGCGGCTCGTTGTCGATCGCTGCGAGTTCGCCGAAGAAATGGCCGGCGCACAGGTCCGCGTAGGCGACCGCACGGCCGGAGATCGAGTGGTTGACGATCTCGACCATGCCGTCGATCACGAAATAGACGTCCCGGTTCTCGCCGGCCCGCTCCACGATCTGCTCGCCCTTGCCGAAGCGATGCCAGCGACAGAGGGCTTCGACTTCGGCCAGCTCGGCCGGCGACAGGGACTCGAGCAGCGCGATGCCCGATAACCTGCTCATGCGGTGAAACCTCCCAGTCTCCACGGCAGCCCTCGCCCGGGTCGCCTCCTGCTTCCCCGACGAGCCGCAGTTTGCCACGGATATGCCGAAAGCGTGTGAGCTAAGGCACGCGACTCGACCGGCGGTGCATGTTTTCGCTGCCGGGCCAGCGAACCCAACCGGCTGGCGGGCAGCAGACCGCGCGCCGGCATGCCTCTTGGACCGGCGGCCGCACGGCCGCACAATGGCGCGACGGGCGGGCGACCGCATGGCGTGCACGAGGGGAAGGCTGCGATGGACCTGGGCCGGGCGGTTAACGTCGACGATCTGCGCAAGCTGGCGAAGAAGCGGCTGCCGAAGATCGCCTTCGACTTCATCGAGGGGGGCGTCGAGGACGAGGACGGGCTGACGCGCAACGAGCGCGCCTTCAGGGACAAGGCCCTGGTGCCGCGCTACATGGTCGACGTCTCGAAGCGCGACCAGACGGCGACGCTGTTCGGCCGCACCTATGCCAGCCCCTTCGGCATCTCGCCGACCGGGCTCGCGGCCCTGTTCCGGCCGGGCGCCGACCTGATGCTGGCCGAGGCCGCGCGCGACGCGAACCTGCCCTTCGTCATGTCGGGGACGAGTACCGGGTCGATCGAGGATCTGGCACGCGTGGCGCCGGAGCATGGCTGGTACCAGCTCTATCCGGCCCGCGACCGCAAGATTTCCGAGGACATGATCCGGCGGGCGCGCGATGCCGGACTGTCGACCCTCGTCGTGACCGTCGACGTGCCCGTGGGTTCGAAGCGCGAGCGCAATCTGCGCAACGGCTTCGCCCGCCCGTTGCGGCTCAGCCTCGCGACCAAGCTGGACGCGTTGCGCTATCCGGGCTGGCTCGCGGGATATCTCAAGCACGGCACGCCGATGTTCCCGAACTGGGCGCCCTATGCCGGCCCGAACGCCGACGCCGAGACGGTGGCCTCCTTCGTCGCCGCGCAGACCCGGGCGACCCTGACCTGGAGCGACATCGAGGATTTCCGTCGCCTCTGGCCGCGCAACTTCGTGCTGAAGGGAATCATGCATCCGGACGATGCGCGGCGCGCCGCCGACCTGGGCGTCGACGGGATCGTCGTCTCCAACCACGGTGCGCGGCAGCTGGACCGCGCGCCGGCCGCGCTCGACGTCCTGCCTGCGATCGCCGCTGCGGTCGGCGATCGGGTCACGCTGATGCTGGACAGCGGCGTGCGCCGCGGCGCGGACGCGGTCATCGCCCTCTGCATGGGGGCAAAGTTCGTGTTCCTCGGCCGGCCTACCCTCTACGGGGCGGCTGCCGGCGGGATTCCCGGTGTCCGGCGGGCGCTCACGATCCTGCGGGACGAGGTCGACCTGACGCTGGGGCAGATGGGAACGCCGACGCTGGCCGATCTGGGCCCGCACTGCCTGATGTGGGATCGCCCGGAGGACCTGCGTCGCAACGCCGCCGGCATGCTCGGCGCCGCCGAATAGGGGAGAAGCGCATGCGCTGGGTGAGATACGAGGCCGACGGCCGCACCGCGTACGGCATCCTGGAAGGCGGCACGGTCGCCGAGGTCGCGGGCGATCCTTTCGTGGGCTACGAGGCGACGACGGTGCGCCGGCCGCTCGGCTCCGTGCGGCTGCTGGTTCCGGTCGTGCCGCGGACGTTCTATGCCGCCGGGCTGAACTATCCAGAGCATGCGGCGGCGGCGGCCAACAGCCGAGGCGAGGTACCGAAGCTGCCGACCAGCGCCAATATCGGCTATCGCGCGACCAACGCCCTGATCGCGCACGGCGAGACGATCGTCATCCCGGCCGACGCGACCGAGCGCGTCCAGTATGAGGGGGAGATCGTCGCCGTGGTCGGGCGGCCCATGAAGAACGTGCCGGAGGACCGGGTTCTCGACCATCTGCTCGGCTATACGATCGGCAACGACGTCAGCGAGCGCACCTGGCAGGGCAGCGATTCGACGCTCTGGCGGGCGAAGAACACCGACACGTTCGCACCCATGGGCCCCTGGATAGAGACCGACCTCGACCTCGACGCGGCCGAGACGATCGTCCGGGTCAATGGCGAGACGAAGATCCGCTTCCCGACCAACAGCATGATCTTCAAGATCCCGCACTACCTCGCGCGCATGTCGAAATACATGACGCTCCACCCGGGCGACGTCGTCTGGATGGGCACCGAGGGCAAGACGGAGAACCTGAAGCACGGCGACACGGTGGAAATCGAGATCACCGGCATCGGGGTCCTGCGCAACCCGGTCGTCCGCGACGGGGGCTAGCCGGCGACGGCGATGACCGCACATCGCGCCGCCCTGGCCTGGGCCGCGCTGCCGCTCGGCGGTGGCCTCTCGGCCTCGGTCGGCGGCGGCGGGCAGGTGGCGGCGGCCTTCTGGGTGGCGGCAATCGTGCCGGCGCTGGCGCTGCTCGTCGTATCGATCGGTCGCAGCCTGCGCCGCGGCGAGACCGACGTCGACCTGATCGCTGGTCTCGCCATGGCGGGGGCGCTCGCACTGGGCGGGCATCTCGCGGGGGCCGTCGAACGGATCGTGCCGCACGAGCGGGCGGACGAGACCGCGCTTCATCCCCGGCTCGCGCCGATGCTCGGTGGAAAAGACCCTATGGCCGCGATCAGTCGCGGCCATAGGGAGATTGCCCATCTGGCGCGGCGGCTGAACCGGCTGATCGGCGAGATGCGGGCCGAGGGGCCCGGGCCGAAGGATCGCGCCGACCTGCGACGCGTCCTCCATGCTCTGGAAGCGATCCTGCGCCTGCACTTCGCGCAGGGAGAGGAGATCTACGACGGCCTCGCGCGCGGGTGAGGCGAGGTCGCAGGCGTCAGCGAACGACCTCTTCGGCGATGGAGAAGCGGGCGAGGCATTCGCTGCGGCTGGCGTCGGCGGCGACGCGCCAGGCGCTCTCCGCCTCGACACGGGTCCGGTAGGGGCCCATGACGCTGCGGGACTCGGGCATCATCTCTTCGAAGGCCGTGTCGCGGTAGATGCCGCCCACGACCCAGTAGCGCCGGTCGAATATGGACATCGCTCTCATCCTCCTGGGGCAGGGGAAGGCCGGCCCGGCCGGCCTTCCGATCGCGGTGGGGGGTTACTCGGGGGCCGCCGCGCGGTGGCCGTCGCCGTGGAACTGCTCGGCCTCGGTCGATTCGCCGAGGGCCGTGGTCGAGGACTGGCCTGCGCTGATCGCCATGGAGACGGCGTCGAAATAGCCGGTGCCGACCTCGCGCTGGTGGCGGACCGCGGTATAGCCGTCCTTCTGAGCGGCGAACTCGCGCTGCTGCACCTCGGAATAGGCCGCCATGCCGCGGTCGCGATAGCCGTGCGCCAGTTCGAACATCGACAGGTTCAGCGTGTGGAAGCCGGCCAGCGTGACGAACTGGAACTTGTAGCCCATGGCGCCCAGCTCGCGCTGGAACTTGGCGATGGTCGCCCTGTCGATCTTCGCCTCCCAGTTGAAGGAGGGCGAGCAGTTGTAGGACAGCATCTTGTCCGGGAACTCGCGGTGGATCGCTTCGGCGAAGACCTTGGCTTCGTCGAGGTTCGGCTCCGAGGTCTCCCACCAGATCAGGTCGGCGTGCGGCGCGCAGGCGAGGCCGCGGGCGATGCAGTTCTCCAGGCCCGTGCCCGGCTTGAGCTTGAAGAATCCTTCGGCGGTGCGCTCGCCGGTGATGAAGCGGCGGTCCCGCTCGTCGATGTCGCTGGTGATCAGCTTCGCGGTCAGCGCATCCGTGCGGCACATGACGAGCGTCGGCACGCCCATCACGTCGGCGGCGAGACGCGCGGCGTCGAGGTTGCGAACGTGCTGCTGGGTCGGGATCAGTACCTTGCCGCCCATATGGCCGCACTTCTTCTCGGATGCGAGCTGGTCCTCGAAGTGCACGCCGGCCGCACCGGCCTCGATATAGGCCTTCATGATCTCGAAGACGTTGAGCGGGCCGCCGAAGCCGGCCTCGGCGTCGGCCACGATCGGCGCGAACCAGTCGATGTCGCCTTCGCCTTCCATCGTCTGGATCTGGTCGGCGCGCTGCAGCGCCTTGTTGATGCGCTTGACCACGGAGGGCACGCTGTCGACCGGGTAGAGCGACTGGTCGGGATACATCGCGCCGGCGGTGTTCGAGTCCGCCGCGACCTGCCAGCCGGACAGGTAGATGGCCTTGAGGCCGGCCTTGACCTGCTGCACGGCCTGATTGCCGGTCATGGCGCCCAGCGTATTTACGAAGGGCTCGGACTTCAGCAGCTCCCAGAGGCGGTTCGCGCCGCGCTCGGCCAGGGTGTGCTCGATCCGGATCGAGCCGCGCAGGCGCTCGACGTCGCTGGCGGTGTAGGGACGCTCGATCCCGTCGAATCGGCCCTGCGGCGCGTTCGGCACGAAGCGGGAGAAGTCGCTGGCGGACATGTCGGCTCCATCGGTCTATGCTTGTTGCCGATGAGAATGACGGAATTGTCGGTGGAGTCGATAAGGCTCTTGAAACCAAAAGGTTTTCGTGTACGTGTAATGCCGTTTACAGATGTGGATTTGTCAATTTTGTATGAGCTTGGGCGGTGAAGGACCAGAAGCTGTTCTGCGGGCCGCGGGTGCGGCGGCTTCGGCGCGAGCGCGCGCTCACACAGGCGCGGATGGCCGACGAACTCGGCATCTCGACCAGCTATCTCAACCTGATCGAGCGCAACCAGCGCCCGGTGACGGCGCAACTCCTCATCCGGCTGGCCGAGGTCTATGACGTCAACCTGCGCGACTTCGCCGGCGGCGAGGAGGCCGAGGCACTCGCCGACCTGACGGAAGTGTTCGCCGACCCCTTGCTGCGCGGGCGCGAGATCGCACAGCAGGAACTGAAGGACGTGGCCGCGGCGGGGCCCGAGGTCAGCCGCGCGATCCTCGCCCTCTACCAGGCCTATCGCGAGGCGCTGACCCGCGGCGCGGACCTGGCGGAGCGGATGAGCAATCGCGGCGAGGGCGGCGACGTTTCGGAACTGCGCGATCCGATGGAGGAGGTGCGGGACTTTCTGCGCCTGCGCAACAACCACTTTCCCGCCCTCGAGGAGCGGGCGGAGGAACTTCACGTCCGCGCGCGCCTGTCGCGCGACGACCTGCTGCACGGCCTGCGCGAGCATCTGCAGTCGGCGCTCGGCATCGGCACGACCGTCATGCCGGTCGACCTGCTGCCGCAGACGCTGCGTCTCTACGATCGGCACAGGCGTCGGCTCGTCCTTTCCGAAATGCTGCCCGAGTCGGGGCGCATCTTCCAGGCCGCCTATCAGATCGGGCTTATCGAACAGGCCGACGCGATCGACGCGACCCTGAAGGGTAGCGGCATCGACGGCGGTACCGCGCGCCGGCTCTGTCGGGCGCATCTCGCCAGCTATTTCGCGGCGGCGGTGATGATGCCCTATGAGCGTTTCCTGCAATCGGCGGAGTCGCTGCGCTACGATGCCGAAGTGCTGTCGCGCCGGTTCGGCGCCAGCTACGAGCAGGTCTGCCACCGGCTGACGACGCTGCACCGGCCGGGCGCCCGCGGCGTGCCGTTTTTCATGGTAAGGCTGGATACGGCCGGCAACGTCACCAAGCGCTTCAGCAGCGGCGGCTTCCGCTTCGCGCGTCTGGGGGGCGCCTGCCCGCGCTGGGACGTCCACCGCGCCTTCAGCACGCCCGGACGCATCCTGACCCAACTCGTCGAGATGCCGGACGGGTCGCGCTACGTCACCTTCGCCCGGACCGTGTCGCGGGCCGGCATCGGCGGGTCCGGGACGGGCCGGATGGGCGACGACCATCCCTTCGCCGTCGCGCTGGGCTTCGAGGCGGCCTACGCGCCCCGGGTTATGTACGCCGACGGCATCGACACCGCCGGCGACCGGCAGGTGACGCCGATCGGCCTCGGCTGCCGGCTGTGCGAGCGGGCGGACTGCACCGCGAGGGCGTTCCCGCCGCTCACCCGTCCGCTGATCGTGGACGAGCACCGCCGGGAACTGGCGCCCTTCCTGTTCCTGACCGACTGACGCCCGCAGAGGCGGGCGGATAACCGCGCGGGGAGGGCGGGTTCAGCGCAGATAGGCCTCCGCCGCATAACGCCGCATCATGCGGTGCGTGTTGAAGAAGCTGCCGAGCCGGCTGATCGCCTGCTTCATCATCCAGACCCAGCGATCAGGGTCCGCGTGATAGAGCTCCAGCACGGTGCGGTCCAGCTTGTCGTACAGAATCGACGCGTCGTGCTCCGCGGTCGTACCGTCGGTGCCGTCGCCGATCGCCCAGCCGGTCTCACCGTCGACGCAGCCCTCGCTCCACCAGCCGTCCAGGACGCTGAAGTTGAGGACGCCGTTCAGGGCGGCCTTCATGCCCGAGGTGCCGGACGCCTCCAGGGGCGGGATCGGCGTGTTCAGCCAGACGTCGCTGCCGGCGATGAGGGTGCGCGCCAGTTCCATGTCGTAGTTGGGCAGGAAGGCGATCGGGATCTCGCCCTCCAACTCGCGGATCCGCTGGTGGATCTGGCGGATGATGCCCTTGCCGTCCTCGTCGTGCGGATGCGCCTTGCCGGCCATGACGATCTGTAGCGGCCGGCGGCGGTTGATCTCGCGCAGGCGCTCCACATCGTGGAACAGAAGGTTGGCGCGCTTGTAGGCGGTCATCCGCCGCGCGAAGCCGATGATCGGCACGTCCGGATTCATCACGACGCCCGAGGCGGCACGCACACGGGCGATCAGCGCCCGTTTCGTCTCCTCGTGCGCGGCGCGGATCTCGGCATCAGGAATGATGTGCGCGCGCAGAAGCACTTCCGGATCGTGCCGCCAGTCCGGGAAGTGCCGGTCGTAGAGATGGATGAAGCTGGCGCCGGTCCAGGTGGACGGGTGGACGCCGTTGGTGACCGCGTGCACCGCGTGGCCCGGAAACATCCGTCGCGACGTGTCGGCATGCCGCTTGGCGACGCCGTTCACATAGCCGCTGAGGTTCAGCGCCAGGTGCGTCATGTTGAGATGGTCGTGACCGCCGAAGCGCCGAAGCGCCTGCATGTCGACGGTCGAGCCCAGTTCGCGCTCCACCAGATCGTAGTCGAACCGGTCATGGCCGGCCTCGACGGGGGTGTGCGTGGTGAAGATGCAGCGGTCGCGCACGCGCGCCACATCGTAATTCTGGGTACCGTCGCCGCCGCCCTGGTTTCCGAACCGCTTCAGCAGTTCCGTCACCAGCAGCGCCGAATGGCCCTCGTTCATGTGGAAGCGGTCGATGTCGAAGCCCAGGGCGCGCAGGGCGCGCAGGCCGCCGATGCCGAGCACCGCCTCCTGCTTCAGGCGATAGCGCTTGTCGCCGCCATAAAGGCGGTCCGTGATCGTGCGGTCCTCCGGATCGTTCTCCAGCAGGGCCGTGTCGAGAAGGATCACCGGCGTCTGGTACCCCGTCACGCCGGTCACCAGAAAGAGCCATGGACGGATCCAGACGTCGCGGCCCGCCAGCGTGATGGCCACCTTGGCCCCGAGCGGACGCGTCCACTGCTCGGGCGACCAGGGATGCGGATGCTCGATCTGCCGACCTTCGGCATCGATCTCCTGACGCATGTAGCCGCTACGGGAGGCCAGCGTCACGAAGACGACAGGCAGCTCCAGGTCGGCGCTCGAGCGCGCGGTATCGCCGGCGAGGCCGCCGAGACCACCGCTGTAGGTGTGAACTTCGGGGCGAAGCGCGATCTCCATGGAGAAGTAGGCGATGCGCGCGCGGCGGGTGAGAACGTCCAAGGGTTTCATTCCGATCTGATCGTCCGTCCGCCGTGCCGGGGGGTGCGTCGAGTCGCCCAGTCGCTGGGGTCGGGCACGCCGGTACGGCAGTTTTCCCCTTCACCTTACGTGCCAATCCCTAAACTAGTTTAAAGTGCGGGAGGTCACAAACCGTGCGGTCGCCGGTCCGGCGCGCGCGCAGGTTCTGGTCCAGCCGGTGGCCTCCGCTAGAGTCCGTGCCGTGTGCGAGCGTCCCTGCGGTCGACGGCGTGCGGTTGGGGAAACGATGCCGGCACGGCGCAGGCACGCCCGGGCCTTCCGGGTGCTTCACGACTGCACCTCTTTTCACCTCCGAGGTGCTTCGTTTGCCCAAGGCGTGGGCAGTCCTAGAGGGTCTGATCAATATTCTTCCAGGGTCTTGCAGGTGTCCAGAAAATATTTAAAGGATAACGTCGGTATCGCGCGATAATTGGATACGCTCCAGTAAAAAATCTCCCGAACCACGGCCGGTATCTTGAAATCGGCAAGTCTTCCGCGATATCGCGGTTTTGTGGCGCCTTCGACCGGCAGCGGGCCGGCGATCGCGCCGGAAGCCCGCGGAGGCTCCCGACCGATGACCGACGGCGTCCCCAGGACCCTCGACCACCGACCATCCCAATCTCCTTCCCAGGCCGACGCCGCGGAGCCTCCCCAATCGGGCGGTACCGTCGTACCCATGCGCGGCCGCAACGGTCGACCCGTCCACCGCTTCCCGATCAGCGAGGCCAGCAACGCCTTCCGCCGACGCTTCTTTCCCGGCGCCACTCTCGGCGACTGGAACGACTGGCGCTGGCAGGCGCGCAGCCGTATCCGCAGTCTCGCGCAGCTCGAGCGGGTGTTCGACCTGTCGCCCGGGGAGCGCGCCGCGGTCGAGCGCCATACGGGTGCGCTGCCGGTCGGAATCACGCCCTACTATGCGAGCCTGATGGACCGCAGCGACGCGACCGAGGCGCTGCGCCGGACGCACCTTCCGGTCGAGGACGAGTATCTGCGCACTCCCGGCGAGGCCGACGACCCGCTGGGCGAGGACCATGACACGCAGGTGCCCGGCCTCGTCCACCGCTATCCCGACCGCGTCCTGTTCCTTACGACCGGCTTCTGCTCGACCTATTGCCGCTACTGCACCCGCTCGCGCATGGTCGGCG
>JBKBLL010000039.1:0-20631 GCA_046296375.1 Alphaproteobacteria bacterium
CGATCAGCTCGATCTTGTAGCCGTCGGGGTCCTCGATGAAGGCGATCACGGTGGTGCCGTGCTTCATCGGCCCCGGGGGGCGCGGGATCTTGACGCCTTCCTTCTCCAGCTTGGCGCACGCCGCATAGATGTCCGGCACGGCGAGGGCGATGTGCCCGAAGCCGTCACCTTTCTCGTAGTGCGTCTCCTGGTCCCAGTTGTGGGTCAGTTCGATCACCGTGTGATCGGCCTCGTCGCCATAGCCGACGAAGGCCAGGGTGAACTTGCCGCCCTCATAGTCCCTGCGCCGCAGCAGCTTCATACCCAGCAGACGCGTGTAGAAGTCGACCGACTTGTCCAGGTCGAGTACGCGCAGCATCGTGTGGAGATAGCGGAACTGCTCCGTTCCGGTACCCCCCTGTGTCGCGCTGGCGGGACTGGCATCGTTCATCGCGGCCTCCTGTGGATGGGTTCCTCCCCGTCAATCTGCGGCGTGCCCTCGGCGGTCGCAAGGGCGAGGACGATCCCGGCCGCGCGGCGGCTCGGCCGTTCTTCGCCGGCGCACAGAGCGTCCAGCACGCCGGCGAGCCCGCGGCGCTGGGCCGCCGCCGCCACCGGGTCGGCGAGCAGCGGCAGGACGGCCGCCGCCAATGCCTCCCCGGTACAGTCCGCCTGGAGCAGTTCGGGTACCACCGGCGCGCCGGCCAGAATGTTCGGAAGCGCGACATAGGGCACGCGCAGCAGCCGGCGCGCCAGCCAGGCCGTCGGCGCGGCCATGCGGTAGCCGACGACCATCGGCACCGCAGCCGCTGCCAGGTCGAGCGTGACCGTCCCGGATGCGGCGATGGCCGCGTCGGCCGCCGCCAGGGCGTCGCGCCGCGCCGACGGCTCCACCGCGAGCAGCGCCTCCGGCCAAGCCCGGGCGAGCCGCGCTGCGAGATGGGGTAGAGTGGGCGCGACCAACCGCAGGTCCGGCAGGACGCGTCGCAGGTGAGCCGCTGCCGCGCCGAAGACGGGAAGGAGCCTGTCCAGCTCCCCGGCGCGGCTGCCCGGCAGCAGCGCCAGCAGCCGCGTTGCTGTCGGTATGCCGTGGCGGCCCCGGAAGGTGGCGCCGTCGCCGGCGGGGGTCTCGACGACCGGGTGGCCGACCCAGTCGGTGGGCAGGCCGTGGGCACGGAACAGGGGCGGCTCGAACGGGAAGAGCGTGAGCAGGCGGTCGAAGTCCCGGGCGGTGCGCCGCGCACGGCCCGGCCGCCAGGCCCAGACCATCGGCGCCACGTAATGCACCGCCGGGACACCTATCCCGGCCCGGCGCAGGCCACGCACCAAACGGCGGGCGAAGCTGGACGAGTCGATCGTGACCACCGCGTCGGGCGGCGCGGCGACGGCCGCGGCCACCGTGCCGCGCAGGATGGATGCGATACGCGGCAGCCGCGGCAGCACCTCGACCAGGCCCATCACGGCGAGGTCGGACTGGTCGTAGAGCGGTTCCAGTCCGGCTTGCCGCATCGCAGGGCCGCCGATCCCGGTGCAGACGACGGGCCGGGGCGCGCGCGCGTTCAGGGCATCGAGGAGCAGGGCGCCGATCGTGTCTCCCGACGGCTCGCCCGCGACGACGAGCAGGCGGATGGGACGGTCTCCGGCATCCACCGGCCGCCCCTCAGCCGGCCATGTCGGAAAACAGCGGATCCGCCCGGATCCCCACGACGAAGAGACCGGCCAGGTCGGCGGCGGCCGCCACCGCGGCCCGATCGACCACCAGCGCCTCGTCCGCCTCCGCGGCGATGCCGCGAAGGCCGGCCGCCGCCGCCGCCGCGACGGTCTCCGGGCCGATCGTGGGCCGGTCAGCCCGCCTCTCCTGCCCAGGCTTGCCAAGCTTGACGAGGACGCCGCCCAGCCCGCCCCGCGCCAGAGTGCCGGCACGCGCGATCATCGCGTCGGTTCCCTCCGCCGCCTCGACCGCCAGGACGATGCCCTGCTGGACGACCACCGCCTGCCCAACGTCGGCATGTCCCATCGCCCGCAGCACCGCCGCGCCCCGACGGATGTCGTCCCATGCGGCGTGCGGCACGGCGAGGCGCCCGAGCGGCCCGGCGGGCATGACGAGGTCGCCGACCAGCACCTCCGGCGCCATCACCGCGAACCCCTCGGCCTCGATCGCACGCACCACGGCCTTGAGCAGCGCGTCGTCACCGCGCGCGTGGCGGGCCGCACCCGTCAGGAACCGCAGCGTGGCGAAGTCCGGGCGAAGTTCGGCAAGGGAGGGTCGCCGCACCGCGCCGGCGAGTACCACGCTCCGCACGCCCTCGGCGCGCAGGCGGCCGACCGCGCCGGCGGCCGCACCCAGCCTCACCCAGGCATGCGGCACGCCGACGACGAGGCCGGGATCGGCATGGCCTTCGATCGCCAGCACGAAGACCGCGCGCGACGAGGCGCGGCATGCGGCGAGGACGAGACGGGGCAGCGCCCCCGCCCCCGCGACCAACCCGAGTTCAGCCCCCATCGGTGCGCGCCGGACGACAGACCCCCCGTGCCCCTTCTGCGGCGAGGAAGCCCAGCAGGCGCTCGGTCGCGGCACTGCCGCCCCCGGCCGCGCGCAACCGTGCCACCCGCCCGGCGAAGTCCCCCTCGCCCGGGCCGACCAGGAAGCGGAAGGCACCGCGCAACGCGTCGATCTCGGCCCGCGGAAAGCCCCGCCGACGCAGACCGACGATGTTAAGCCCCTCGATCCGGGCGCGATTGCCGGCCACCACCGCGAAAGGCGGCACGTCGTGCTCGACCCCGGACATCCCGCCGACCATGGCCTGCGCCCCGATGCGGACGAACTGGTGCACGGCCGCGAGGCCGCCCAGGACGACATCGTCCTGCACCTCCACGTGGCCCGCCAGCGTCGCGTTGTTGGCCATGACGACGCGGTCGCCGATGCGGCAGTCGTGCGCTACATGCGCGCCCACCATGAAGAGACAATCGTCGCCGGTCACCGTCTCCATGCCACCGCCGACCGTGCCGGGATTCATCGTCACATGTTCGCGGATGGTGTTGCGGCGACCGATCAGCAGGCGCGAGGGTTCGCCCGCATACTTCAGGTCCTGCGGCGGATGCCCCAGCGACGCGAAGGGATAGACTGTCGTGTCCGGCCCGAGGGCGGTCCGTCCGGCGACCACGACGTGCGATACGAGGCGCACGCCGGCGGCGAGTTCCGCCTCCGCCCCGACGACGCAGTACGGACCGACGGCGACGCCCTCCCCCAGCCGCGCGCCCGGCTCGACGATCGCCGTGGGATGGATTGCCGCCATCGCCCTCGCAGGCTCAGTTGTCGAGGATCATCGCGCTGTATTCCGCCTCGGCCACGACGACGCCACCGACCTTGGCGCGACCGCGGAACTTCCAGACCGACGAGCGGGCGCGCACCTTCTCGACATGGACATGTACCTGGTCGCCCGGAAAGACCGGCTTGCGGAAACGCGCGTTGTCGATCGTCATGAAGTAGACGAGCTTGCCCTCCGAGGCAGGGCCGAGCGTCTCGACGACCAGGACCGCGGCCGTCTGGGCCATCGCCTCGATGATCAGCACGCCGGGCATGACCGGCCGCTGCGGGAAATGGCCCTGGAAATGGGCTTCGTTGATCGAGACGTTCTTGATGCCGACCGCGCTCTCGCCGGCGACGACGTCGACCACCCGGTCGATCATCAGAAAGGGGTAGCGGTGCGGGATCATCTCGAGGATGCGCAAGATGTCGATCACCTTGCCGCTGGCCGCCTCTAGCTCGCTCGACTCCACGTCCCGCTCCCGTCTGCCGCAATCCCGTTCGCCGCCGAGGGTCCATCCTCAGCCCGGCGGCATCTCGACTTTCACTGTCGACAGCCGCGCGTCAAGCTGGCGCAGCACCTCGTCGGTGAACTCCATGCGCGCATCGGCCCAGACGAGATCGGATTTCTGGATGACGACATTGGCGCCGTGTTTCTGCGCCGTCGCCTGCACCAGTTCGATGAGCGTCTCGCGGACGATCTGGATGGCGTTGCGCAGCCCCTGGTCGAGTTGGGTGCGCCGTGTGCGCGCCGTGAGCTGTAGGGCCGCCGCGCGCTCCTGCAACTGCTGGCGCCGCTGATTGAAAGCCTCCGACGACAGGACCTGGCGCTGCTCCGCCATTTCCTGGTCCGCGCGCCGCAGTTCGTCCTCCTCGTTCTTGATCTCGTTCTGGAAGCTGCCGCGGATCCGCTCGATCTGGTCGCGGATGGCCTGCATAGACCTCGCCTCGGCCATGATCCGGTTCGTGTCGATGACCATGACGGTCGGCGGCGGAATGCTCTGGGCCGCCGCCATGACCGGGAGACAGAAGAGCGATGCCGCGACGGCGGCCGAAGCCATCAGACGCCCGGGCCGCATGGCCATCAGAACCTCGTGCCGAAGCTGAAGAGGAACTTGCTGACGCTGTCGAAATTCTCCTTGAGGATCGGCTCGGCATAGTCGAGCCGGATCGGACCGAACGGTGACCGCCAAGTCAGGCCGACGCCCGCGGACATGCGGACGGACTCGCGGTCCTGGATGCGCGGGTCGCTGTCGTCGATCCCGCCCAGCGTGCCGACATCCGTGAAGACGCGGCCCTTCAGGCCCAATTCATCCGGCAGGCCCAGGGGAAACGTGACTTCCGCCGAGGCCGTGGTGTAGCGGTTGCCGCCCAGGGCGTCCCCGGTCGTCCGATCGCGCGGGCCGATACCGCTGACCGAGAAGCCGCGCAGCGATTCGCCCCCCTTGAAGAAGCGATCGTTGAGCCGGACGTCATCCCCCAGGCCGACGATGTAGCCGGCGCGACCGCCCAAGCCCAGCACGACCTCGTCCACCAGCGAGTAGTACCAGGAGGCGCTTACCTCGGACCGGAAAAAGCGCACGGTGCCGCCCAGGCCGGCGACCTCGGTGGTCAGGCTGAGCGTGTAGCCCTCGGTCGGCTCGAACCGGTTGTCGCGGGTATCGTAGACCAGGTCCTGGCGGATTGAGGAGGTGTAGCTGGTACCGCCCTCCTTGCGGATGAAGTCCGACGCGCCGCTCTGCGGGTCGATCTTGTCGCGGCGGAAGGTATAGGTCCAACGCTGCGAGAGCGGCTCGGTGATGCGATAGCCCATGCGCAGACTGGCGCCCGCCGTGTCGAGGTCGAACGAGCTCTCGTCCGTGTTGTCGCGCACGATGCGGAAGATATCGCCGCCGGCGAGGAGCGGACGGTCGAGGAAGTAGGGCTCCGTGAAGCTCAGGTCGATCTGCTGCTGGCGCTCGGCGATCTGGAAGCCCAGCCTGAGATCCTGGCCGCGCCCGAGCAGATTGCGCTCGCGCAACGCCACGTCGGCCAGGGCACCCTGGGTCGACGAGAAACCGGCGCCGAGCGAGATTTCGCCGGTCGAACGCTCCTGGATGTTGACCTTGATGGTGGTGCGGTCCGGCTGGCTGCCGGGAACGTTGGTCACCTCCGCGCGTTCGAAGAAGCCCAGATTGGCGATCCGCTGCCGCGACAGGCGCAGCTTCTGCGTATTGAAGGCGTCGCCCTCGAGCAGGCGGAATTCGCGCCGAATGACCTTGTCGAGGGTGCGGACATTCCCCTCGATCTCGATCCGGTCGACATAGACGCGCGGGCCCTCGCCGATCTCGAAGACCACATCGATCAGCCGCTCCTCGCGCTGACGCTGGACTCGTGGCCGCACATCGACGAAGGCGTAGCCGAACTTTCCGATCTCTTCGTTCAGCTTCTCGACCGTCTGCTCGACCTGCGTGGCGTTGTACCAGCTGCCCTCGCGAATCGCGATGAGAGGCCGCACCTGATCGGCCGACAGGTCGGGAAGCTGGCTGGTCGCGTCGACGCTGCCGAAGCGGTAGCGCTCGCCTTCTTCCACGGTGAAGGTGATGACGAAGGCGCTGCGGTCCGGCGTCAGCTCGGCGACGGCGGCGACGACGCGGAAATCGGCATATCCCTCTTCGAGGTAGAACTTCCGAAGCAGTTCGCGGTCGAAGGCGAGTCGGTCGGGATCATACACGTCGTCCGAGGTCAGGATTTTCCACCAGCGGCTCTCCTCCGTACGGATCTCGGAACGGAGCCGGCTGTCGGAAAAACGCTGGTTGCCGACGAAGTTGATGCGCTCGACCTTCGTTCGGTCGCCCTCCTCGATCTCGAACACGAGATCGACGCGGTTCTGCTCCAACTGGATGATCTTCGGCTCCACCCGCGCCGCGAACCGGCCGCCGCGCCGATAGAGGTCGAGGATGCGCTTCACATCGTTCTGCACGCGGGTACGCGTGTAGACGATGCGGGGGCGCGACTGCACCTCGCCGCGCAGGGTGTCGTCCTCGATCCGCCTGTTGCCCTCGAAGGCAACCCGGTTGATGACCGGGTTCTCCGACACGCGGACGACCAGAACGTCGCCCTCGGGGTTCAGCGCCACGTCCGCGAAGTAGCCGGTGGCGAAGAGGGCCTTGAGCGATTCGTCGAGGCGTGAGGGCGTCATGGGATCGCCCTCACGGATGGTGAGGTAGGAGCGCACCGTCTGCGGGTCGACGCGCTGCGTCCCCTCGATCCGGATACTGCGCGCCACGCCCATGCCGGGCTGCGCCGGGGCGAAGGGCTGCGTTCCGGACATTCCGGGCGGTGGCGCTGCCAAAGGCGCCTGAGCGAGCTGGCTCCACGACTGCGCGTGCGCCGGGGTGGCCCCGGGCGGCCCCAACAGGGGCAGCAGCGCGAGGCACGCGACGAGCGATACGCGGAGACCGCGTCGGACGGTTTTTTGCATCAGTTAGCTGGCGATCTGCCTGACGAAATCGACGACGCGAAAATAGACGAGATCGTTCCACGTTGCGAACAGCATCAGCGCCACGACGAGGCCAAAACCGATGCGGAAGCCATATTCCTGCGCCCGCTCGCCCATCGGCCGGCCGCGAATCGCCTCGATGGCGTAGAAGAGCAGATGCCCGCCGTCGAGCATCGGGACCGGGAAGAGGTTGATCAGCGCCAGATTGATCGACAGCAGGATCATGAAATTGACGATGGCGACGACGCCGACCTGCGTGACCTCGCCGGAGAGGTGTGCGATCCGCGCCACGCCGCCCAGTTCGTCGGCCGAACGGGAGCCGGCGATCATCTGCCACACGACCTTCAGGATCGTCCCCGACATGACCACGGTGTGCTCGACCGCGGCCCCGACCGCCTGCAGCGGCCCGAGACGCACGACCTCCAGCCCGCCCCGGGCGATGCCGAGCCGGCCGAAGCGGTGGACATTGCCGAAGCGGTCCGTCTCCTCGTGTACCGACGGCGTGATGACCTTTTCGACCCGTTCGCCGTCGCGGTCCACGGTCAGGCGCAGCGGGACCTCCGGATTGAGCTGGACGATGCGCTGTATGTCCTCGAACCGGTCGATCGACCGCCCGTCGAGCCGCACCACCACGTCGCCCGGGCGAAGGTCGGCCTCCGCCGCGACGCTCTCGGGCACGACCATGCCGATTTCGGGCGGGGTGAAGGGCCGCCCGGCGGTCATGAAGAGGATCGCCCCCAGGACGATCGCCAGCAGGAAATTCGCGGCCGGCCCCGCCGCCACGACCGCGGCGCGCTGCGACAGCGGCTTGTGGTGGAAAGAGCGCGCGCGATCCTCGGGCGGCAACTCGTCGACGGACCGGTCCGGATTGCTCGCGGCACCGGCGTCGCCGAACATCCGCACATAGCCGCCGAGCGGCACGGCACTGAAGCGCCAGCGGGTGCCGTGGCGGTCGGTCCAGCCGAACAGTTCCGGTCCGAAACCGACGGAGAAGACCTCCACCTTCACGCCGCAGCGGCGCGCCACCCAGAAATGCCCCATCTCGTGGACGAAGACGAGGATGGTCAGGATAACCAGAAAGGGCAGGATATAGCCGAACAGGAGTGACATGACCGCCACGCTAGTGAGCGCCCGGAGCCGCGGCAACCGCGATCCGGCCGATTAAGCCGTGCGCCGCCTCGCGCGCCGCGCGGTCCGTCTCGACCACGTCGGCGAACGAGGCGAGTGTCCGCGCAGGCAAGCGCGACAGGCTCTCCTCGACCACGGCGACGATGTCGAGGAAACCGATTCGGCCGCGGAGGAAGGCCGCCACCGCGACCTCGTTGGCCGCGTTGAGCACGGCCGGCCGGCACGCCCCCGCACTTAACGCGTCGCGCGCCAGGCGCAAGGCCGGAAATCGCGCGGGATCCGGCGCCTCGAAGGTCAGGCGGCCGAGCGCCGCGAAGTCGAGGCGGGCGCCGGAGACAGGCATGCGCTCCGGCCAGGCGAGGGCCACCGCGATCGGGGTGCGCATGTCCGGCAGGCCCAGCTGCGCCAGGACCGACCCGTCGCGATAGGCCACCATGCTGTGGACGATCGATTCGGGGTGAACCAGGATCTCGATCCGTTCGGCCGGGACCGGAAACAGGTGCGCGGCCTCGATCAACTCGAGGCCCTTGTTCATCATCGTGGCCGAATCGATGGTGATCTTGTCGCCCATCGCCCAGTTCGGGTGGGCGAGTGCCTGGGCCGGGACGACATCGCGCATCTGGTCCGTCGTCATGCCGCGGAACGGCCCGCCGGAGGCCGTCAGAATGACGCGCTCGACGCCCTCCGGGCGACGTTCGTCGAAGACCTGGAAGATGGCGCTGTGCTCGGAATCCACCGGCAGGATCGTGGCGCCGCAGCGGCGCGCCCGCTCCATGACGATCTCGCCCGCGCAGACGAGGCATTCCTTGTTGGCGAGCGCGACCGTCGCGCCACGCTCGATCGCGGCCAGGGTCGGCGGCAGACCCGCCGCGCCGACGACCGCCGCCATGACCAGTTCGGCCGGGCGCCGCGCCGCTTCGACGATCGCCTCCGCACCCGCAGCGATCTCGATGCCGGTGCCGGCGAGTTCGGCCTTCAGCGGGCCCCACGCATCGGGTTCCGAGACGGCGACGAAGCGGGGGCGGAATCGCCGCGCCTGGGCCGCGAGGCGCGCCACATTGCCGCCGCGCGCCGTAAGCGCCTCGACGGCGAAACGTTCCGGTGCTTCGGCCAGGAGTGCGAGCGTGCTGCAACCGACCGAACCCGTCGCGCCCAATATCGTGATCCGGCGAATCCCGTTGCTCACAGCCACCGCCACCCGAGTGCGACAAGCAGCGCCGCGGCGGGCGCGGCGACCAGCAGGCTGTCGACCCGGTCGAGCACGCCGCCGTGACCCGGGATGAGCTTGCCCGCATCCTTGGCGCCGAAGCGCCGCTTCAGCGCCGACTCGCCGAGGTCACCGACTACGGCGGCGAGCGCCACCAGAACCGCCGCCGAAGCGGCCACCACGGCGCCGCGCGTCCCGACCGCGGCACCGAAAAGCCCCCCGACCGCGGCCGCCGCGGCGAGCCCGCCTGCGAAGCCCGACCAGGTCTTGTTGGGACTGATCGCCGGCGCGAGCCGGGGACCGCCGACGGCCCGGCCGACGAAGAAGGCGCCGATATCGGCCGCCCATGTCACGCCGAGAAGCCAGAAGACCAGGTTCGCGTCGACCGTCCGGAGCCAGAGAAAGGAGATGCACGGCACGCCGAGCGCGACGAGCCCCAGGCCGAACCAGCGCCACGCCCCGCCGTCATGCGACGCGAGCGGGCCGGCAAAGGCGGCCAGGACGCCCAGCAGCGCGAAGCCGGCGGCCATCCCGGCATGGCCGGAGACGGCATGGGCCACGGTCACGCCGAGCGCCAGGGCACCGATCAGGGCGATTCCGAGCGGCCGCGGCGCGGCGAAACCGCAGAGGCGGGACCACTCCCATCCGAGCATCCCGGCGGCGGCGATCACCACGACGGCGAGAACCCAGCCGCCGAGATGGACCGCCACCAGCGCCGCGGGCAGGAGAACGGCGGCAGAGACAATGCGGCGGCGCAGTTCCCCGCCGCGCCCATCAGGCGCTGGTCGCGCCAAAGCGACGCTCCCGCCTGTGGAACTCGCCGATCGCATCCTCCAGATCTCCGGCCGTGAAATCCGGCCAGAGCACATCGGTGAAGACCAGTTCTGCATAGGCCGCCTGCCACAGCAGGAAATTGCTGAGCCGCTTCTCGCGGCCGGTCCGGATGACGAGGTCGGGATCGGGTATGTCGCGCGTGTAGAGGCGCTCGGCGATGGCGCGCTCGTCGATCTCGTCCGGCCGTATCCGCCCGGCGGCGGCATCGGCGGCCAGCGCCCGCATCGCGGTCGTCAACTCGTCCCGGCCGCCATAGCTGAGCGCGAGGACCATCTGGATGCCCGGATTGTGCAGCGTCAGGCTCTCTGCATGCTCGACGAGATCGACGATGTCCCGGGGCATGCGGCGCCGGTCGCCGATCATTCGCACCCGCACGCCGGAACGATGCAGTTCCGCCACCTCGCTGCGCAGGTAGAGGCGCAGCAGGCCCATCAGATCCGCGACCTCGGCCGGCGGACGGCGCCAGTTCTCCGACGAGAAGCTGTAGAGCGTGAGATGGGATACGCCGAGTTCGTCGGCCCGGCGCAGGACCTGGCGCGCCACCTCGGCGCCGCGGCGGTGGCCGAACACGCGCGGCAGGCCACGGCTCTTCGCCCACCGCCCGTTGCCGTCCATGATGACGGCGACGTGCTTCGGCGGTGTCGGGACCTCGCTGCTCGGGACGGCGCGGACCATGCCCTCAAACCTGCATGATTTCCTTTTCCTTGGTGGCCAGGGCGTCGTCCACTGCCTTGATGTGACGATCGGTCAGCTCCTGGATCTCGTCGGCCCAGACCTTGTGCTCGTCCTGGGAGAGTTCGCCCTCCCGCTCCATGCGTTTCAGCATGTCCATGCCGTCGCGACGGACGTTGCGCACGGCCACCCGGGCCTGCTCGGCATAGCGGGCGGCGATCTTGGAGAGTTCGCGCCGCCGGTCTTCGCTGAGCTCCGGGATCGGTATCCGCAGCAACTGGCCGTCGCGCATCGGATTGAGGCCGAGATTGGCCTCCCGGATCGCCTTGTCGGTCGCCGCGACCACCGCCTTGTCCCAGACCTGGACCGTGATCATGCGCGGCTCCGGCACGCCCAGCGTGCCGACCTGCGCGATCGGCATCTTGGCGCCGTAGGCCTCGACCATGATCGGCTCGAGCAGGCTGGCGGAGGCCCTGCCCGTGCGCAGCCCCTGAAACTCCCGGCGCAGCGCATCGAGTGCGCCGTCCATGCGCTTCTCTACGTCGTCTATGTCCGGATCGGCCACGAGATCACCCGTTCGCATCGCAAACGATCGTCGACTTGCCGCGGCCGCATACGACCTCGGCGAAGGCGCCGTCATTGTGGATCGAAAATACCAGAATCGGAATGCCGTTTTCCTGAGCGAGCGCGATGGCGGAGGCATCCATCACACCCAGCTGCCGGGTCAGCACTTCCATGTAGTCCAGCCGCTCATAGCGTATCGCGGCGGGATCCTTCTTCGGGTCGGCGCTGTAGACGCCGTCCACCTGGGTCCCCTTGAGGAGCGCGTCGCACGCCATTTCGGAGGCGCGCAGCGCGGCCGCCGTGTCGGTCGTGAAGAAGGGGTTGCCGGTGCCGGCGGCGAAGATCACCACCCGGCCCTTTTCCATGTGCCGCTGCGCCCGCCGGCGGATATAGGGCTCGCAGACGGAGGCCATGTGAATGGCAGACTGCACCCGGGTCGGCACGTCCAGCCGCTCGAGCGCACTCTGCATGGCGAGCGCGTTGATGACGGTCGCCAGCATGCCCATGTGGTCGGCGGTGCCGCGGTCGATGCCCCAGCCCGCACCCGATATGCCACGGAAGATGTTGCCGCCGCCGACGACGAGGCAGACCTCGACGCCCATCCGCCGCACCGCTGCGACGTCCGCCGCGATCCGGTTGACCGTCGCGGCGTCGATGCCGAACGCCTGCCCCCCCAGCAACGCCTCGCCCGAGATCTTCAGGAGCACGCGGCGATAGCGGGGCTGGGATGTCATGCGGTGCGGTTCCTGATTGCTCGGCGGCGGGACCTGGATCCCGCCGCGCCGGCTGGTCAGCGCTTCAGCGTCGCGGCGACTTCGGCGGCAAAGTCCTGCTCCGCCTTTTCCACGCCTTCGCCGAGAGCCATCCGGACGTAGCCGGCGACCGCGAGCGGCGCGCCGCTCGCCTTGCCGGCCTCGTCCAGAACCGCCTTCACCTTCTTGTCGGGATCCAGCACCCAGGGCTGCTCGACGAGGACGACCTCCTCGTAGTACTTGCGCAGGCGGCCCTCGACCATCTTCTCGACGATGTTCTCCGGCTTGCCCGACGCCCGCGCCTGATCGGCCAGGACCGCCCGCTCGCGGTCGAGCGCGGAGGTGTCGACCTCGTCGGTCGTCGCCCATTGCGGGTTTGCCGCGGCAACGTGCATCGCGACCTGCTTGCCGAGGTCGTCCGCGGGGCTGCCGGAAGTCCGCAGCGCCACGAGCACTCCGATCTTGCCGAGGCCGGGCGCCGTCGCGGCATGCACGTAGCTGCCGATCGTCCCCTCGTCGACCGCGAGGCGGGCGAAGCGGCGCAGCGTCATGTTTTCGCCGATGCGCGCGATCAGGTTGGTCAGTTCGCCACCGACCGTCCCGCCGCCCGGATAGGCCGCCGCCTTCAGCGCCTCGACGTCGCCCTCGACGCCGAGCGCCACTTCGGCGACCTTGCCGACGAACGCCTGGAAGTCGGGGTTGCGGGCGACGAAGTCGGTCTCGGCGTTGACCTCGACCACTGCGCCGACCTTGCCCGAGACGGCCGCGCCGACCAGACCCTCGGCCGCCACCCGGCCCGCCTTCTTCGCCGCGGCGGCGAGGCCCTTCTTGCGCAGCCAGTCGACCGCGGCTTCCATGTCGCCTTCGGTCTGATTCAGCGCCTGCTTGCAGTCCATCATGCCGGCGCCGGTCTTCTCGCGCAGTTCCTTGACCTGCGCGGGGGAGATTGCAGCCATAGCTCTTCCGTCCTCTTCATCGGCCGGCGGCGCCGGCCGTCGTTTTCGCGGGTCGCGCGCTCAGGCCGTGGCGGCCGGAGCGGGCTCCTCCTCGCGTTCGGCCTGCTCTTCCGGCAGGTCGACCATCGGCTGCTCCTGTTCGCCGATATCGACGCCCGACGTCACCATCTCGCGCTCCAGCCCGTCGAGCACCGCACCGGCGGCGAGTTCGCAATAGAGGCTGACGGCGCGGATGGCATCGTCGTTGCCCGGAACCGGGTAGGCGATACCGCGCGGGTCGGAGTTGCTGTCGAGAACCGCCACCACCGGGATGTGCAGCGTGTTCGCCTCCTCGACGGCGATGTGCTCCTTGTTGGTGTCGATGATGAAGATCAGGTCGGGCAGGTCCGCCATGTCCTTGATGCCGCCCAGCGTCTGCTCCAGCTTGTCGCGCTCGCGCGTGAGGTTGAGCGTCTCCTTCTTCGTCAGGCCGGTGGCGCCCTGCTGCAGCAGCGCCTCCAGTTCCTTCAGTCGACGGATTGAATGCGACATCGTCTTCCAGTTGGTCAGCATGCCGCCGAGCCAGCGATGGTTGACGAAGTACTGGCCGCAGCGCTGCGCCTCGGCCGCGATCGCTTCCTGGGCCTGGCGCTTGGTGCCGACGAAAAGGATGCGCCCACCGCCCGCGGCGACGTCGCGCACGACCTCGAGCGCCCGGTACAGCATCGGTACGGTCTGCTGAAGGTCGATGATGTGGATACCGTTCCGCTCGCCGAAGATGAACGGCTTCATCTTCGGGTTCCAGCGGCGGGTGTGGTGGCCGAAATGAACGCCGGCTTCGAGCAGCTGGCGCATCGTGAACGTGGGTACAGCCATGTGTCGGTCTCTTTTCCGGTTGTGCCTCCGCGGGATGTGACCCGTCCGGACCATCCGGAACGGGCACCGGAGCGAACGGCGCCGCGCGCCGCCCGCGTTCCCGCGTGCGAAGTCCGGGCTAGATAGTGCAGAGGAGCCCGTCTTGGCAAGGACGGCTTGCCGCCGAGGGCCGCGGTGAGGACGGAGGCGGAGCCGTCCGGCGGCCTATTCCGCTTCGAGATAGTGGACGCTGAACAGGCGTTCGGCGTCGGTCCAGACCGCGCGCGGCACAAGGCCGTTGGCCGCCGCGAGGGCCTGGAACTCCGCCACGTCGAACTTGTGCGAGTTCTCGGTGTGGATCGTCTCGCCCGCCCGGAAGTCGAAGCGGCGCCCGCCCAGCGTGATCGTCTGCGCGGCGAGGCTCTCCAGATGCATCTCGATGCGGCCCTGGTCGGCGTTCCAGAGGGCGCGGTGGCGAAACGTGGCGAGGTCGAAATCGGCGCCCAGTTCCGCGTTCATGCGACGGAGCAGATTCATGTTGAAGTCGGCCGTCACCCCCGAGGCGTCGTCGTAGGCCGCCTCCAGCCGGGCCTGATCCTTCTTCAGGTCGACACCGACCACGACGATGCCGCCGCCGCCGGCCATGCCCGCCATGCCCGCCATGCGACGCAGGAAGACCCCGGCCTCGGTCCGGTCAAGGTTGCCGATCGTGGAGCCCGGAAAGAAAACGAGCCGCCGCGCCGATGCGGCCCGCCCCGTCAGCGGGAGATCGAAGGGCCGCGTGTAGTCGGCGACGACCGGAACGATCGGGACGTCGGGGTAGTCGGCGGCGAGGTGTCGCGCCGCGGCGACCAGATGCTCGCCCGAGATGTCGACCGGGAGGAACGCCGCCGGCCGCTCCAGCCGGTCGAGAAGGATGCGCACCTTGCGGGTGGCACCGGCACCCGGTTCGATCAGGGCGATACCGGGGCCGGCGAGGGCCGCGATCTCGCCGGCGCGCGCCTCGAGGATGGCGATCTCCGTCCGCGTCGGATAATATTCCTCCAAGTGGGTGATCTCTTCGAACAGTTCGGAGCCGCGCGTGTCGTAGAAATACTTGGCGGGCAGCGCCTTCTGCGGTCGCGACAGGCCGTCGAGCGCGTCGCGCAGAAAGACCGAGCGGCCGGGCGCGAGATCGAGCGCGTGAAGGTCGGCCGCCGCCGCGCCGCTCACGATGCCTCCACCGCCAGGCGGACGCCCGAAAAGGCCCAGCGCTGGTGCGGATAGAAGAAGTTGCGGTAGGTCGCGCGGACATGATCGCGCGACGTCGCGCAACAGCCGCCGCGGAGCACCATCTGGTTCACCATGAACTTGCCGTTGTATTCGCCCACGGCACCCGGTGGCGCGCGGAACCCCGGATAGGGCGCATAAGGGCTCATCGTCCACTCCCAAAGATCGCCGAACATCTGCTGCAGGCCCGACCCGTTCCTGGCCGGCAGCGGGTGCAGCGCGCCACTGTCGACGAAGTTGCCTGTCACCGGCGCCGCGGCGGCCGCCACTTCCCACTCGGCCTCCGTCGGCAGCCTGGCCCCGGCCCAGCGCGCGAAGGCGTCGGCCTCGTAGTAGCTCACATGGCAGACCGGTTCGCGCGGGTCGATCTCGCGCTCGCCGGCCAGCGTGAACAGGCTCCAGTCCCCCTCGCCGCCGAGCCAGTAGAGCGGGGCGCGCCAGCCCTGCTCCCGCACCGCGGCCCAGCCGTCCGACAGCCAGAGGGTGGGGGTCGTGTACCCGCCGTCGGCGATGAATTCCAGCCATGCGCCGCAGGTCACGAGGCGCGAGCCGAGCCGAAAGGGAGCCACCCAGGCCTTGTGGCGCGGACTTTCATTGTCGTAGGCGAAGCCCTCCCCGGCATGGCCGAGGTCGACCAGCCCGCCCCCGAACCAAAGCCATTCGTCCGCCGCGATGCTGCCGGGCTGGCGCGTCGGCGCCGCGGCGTAGGCGGGACACAGCGGGTTGAAGGACAGGACGTGCTTGATGTCCATCAGCAGCAGTTCCTGGTGCTGCTGCTCGTGATTCAGCCCCAGTTCGATCAGTCCGGCCACCTCCGCGCTCACGCCCTGCCCGATCAGCGTCGCCACCGCCGCGTCCACATGGCGGCGGTAGGCGGCGACCGCTTCTATGCCGGGACGCGTGACGAGGCCCCGCTGCGGCCGCGGGTATCGCGCCCCCGCCTGCTCGTAATAGGAGTTGAAGAGATAGGCGAAGGCCGGATCGACCGGGGCATAGCCGGACAGGTGCGGCGTCAGGACGAAGGTCTCGAAGAACCAGGTCGTATGCGCGCGGTGCCACTTGGTCGGGCTCGTATCGGGCATCGACTGGACGGTCTGGTCCTCGGCCGACAGCGGCGCCGCCAGGCGTTCGGTCAGATCGCGTACGCCGAGATAGCGCTGCGTGAGCGCGCCGACTTCGGTGTGGCGACGGCCCGGATCGACGACGGCGGCCATGCTTTCCCCCTTCTTCTTGCGTATGCCGCGTCCCGACGGGACAGTAGACGGCACGGTCACGGGATCAACCCGTCGCCGCCACCCCATCCGACGAGGCGAGAAAGGCCCGCATTTGCATGACCCCCGATCGAGCCTAACGGGACGCATCAGAGGAAGTTCCCGGGCGGCACAAGGGATGATGCTGATGGCCGCGGCCACGCTGTGCTTCGTGGCGATGCAGGCCATGGCGAAGCATGTCGGCAAGGAACTGCACCCGTTCGAGGTGGCCTTCTTCCGCAACCTGTTCGGCCTGGTCGCGCTGGCGCCGCTCTTCCTCCGCCAGGGGCTGGCACCCTTGCGCACCGAGCGGATCGGCCTCCACGCTTTTCGCGGTGGGCTGCAGAGCGTCGGGATGCTCTGCTTCTTCACCGGCGTCACCATGATTCCGCTCAGCACTGTGACGGCCCTCAGCTTCACGGCACCGCTGGTCGGCAGCCTGCTGGCGGTGCTGATCCTGGGCGAGATCGTGCGGGCCCGCCGCATCACCGCGCTGGTCATCGGCTTCGTCGGCGTGATCGTCGTGCTGCGGCCCGGCTTCGCCGAGATCAGCACCGGGGCCCTGCTCATCCTGGCCTCGACCATCAGTTGGGGCAGCACGATGGTGGTCATCAAGGTGCTGTCGCGCACCGAATCGAGCGCCACGCAGACGGCCTATATGGGCCTCTTCCTGACGCCGATCACGCTGGTCCCGGCCCTGTTCGTCTGGGAATGGCCGACGCTGGAGCAGTATGGGTGGTTCCTGCTGATCGGGATCGCCGGCACGCTCGGCCACCTCGCCTTCGCCCAGGCCTTCCGCCAGGCGGACGCGACGGCCGTCCTGCCGCTCGATTTCCTGCGCCTGATCTGGGCGACGCTGGTCGGATGGCTGATCTTCTCCGAACTGCCGGACCTGTGGGCGTGGATCGGCGGTACCGTCATCTTCGCGAGCGCGACCTACATCGCGTATCGCGAGAGCAAGGTGGCGCGCGAGAAGCGGCGAAACGAAGAACGCGAAACGGCTCCGGGGCCCCCCACCGTGCCGCCCGAGGATGCGCCACCCCCACGTCCCTGAAAAACCCTTGGCTGGCCCTGGAATTTTTCCTTGATTCGCAGGGGGGGTCCCCCAGTTTTTGGCCCTTGTCTCAACGAGGGGAATCCGACAGAACACGCGCCTCGTTTTCCACCCCCACCACTGGCCTCTGGGAGTTGCCTAATGACCAACCCTCTTGGGGAGCTGGCGTTTGTCGCGGGGTACAATGGATCGAAGGATCCGGCGTCCGCTAAGAAGCCGTTCAGCGCAACCCACACCACGCTCACCGTCGTCCCCTCCGCTCCCGTCGAACCGGAGCAGAAGGATTATTTCGTCGAACGCGACGGTTTGAAGTTCGCGGGTACGCATCTGATCATCGATCTATGGGGCGCGAGCCGTCTCGACAATCTGGAGGTTGTCGAGCAGGCGCTGCGTGATGCGGCGATCGTGTCGGGCGCAACGATCCTCAATGTCGACCTCCACCATTTCGAGCCCAACGGTGGCATCTCCGGCGTCGTCGTGCTGGCGGAGTCGCACATCAGCATCCACACGTGGCCGGAGCGCAATTTCGCGGCGCTCGACGTGTTCATGTGCGGCGACTGCAACCCGTACAAGGGCATCCCGGTCCTGCGCGAAGCGTTCGGCCCGGACAACATCAACGTCATCGAGCACAAGCGGGGCCTGGTGCTTTGAGCGGCGGCTCGTGGTTCCGCGAGGAACTTCACAAGCACATCGCCATGACCTACGAGGTCGGTGAGGTCCTGCACAGGGGCCGCACCGACTTCCAGGACCTCGTGATCTACACGAACCCTACCTTCGGCCGGATCATGGCGCTCGACGGCGTCACCCAGACGACAGAGGGCGACGAGTTCGTCTATCACGAGATGATGTCGCACGTGCCGCTGTTCGCCCACGGGGACGCCAAGCGCGTCCTCGTGATCGGCGGCGGCGACGGCGGCGTCCTGCGCGAGGTGCTGAAGCATCCCGTCGAGGCGGCGGTCGAGGTGGAACTGGACAGGGGCGTCGTCGACGCCTCGATCCGGTGGCTGCCCTCGATCAGCGACGGGGCCTACGACGACCCCCGCACCCGCCTGATCATCGGCGACGGCGCCAAGTTCATGGCCGAGACGGACGAGAAATTCGACGTGATCATCGTCGATTCGACCGACCCGATCGGCCCCGGCGCGGTGCTGTTCAGCCGGGAATTCTACGCCGACTGCAAGCGGTGCATGAACTCCGGCGGCATCCTGGTCACGCAGAACGGGGTTCCCGCGCTGCAGGCCGACGAACTGGTCGGGTCCGTCGGCCACTTCAAGGCGCTGTTCCCCGACGGCGGCTGCTATGTCGCCGTGGTGCCGACCTATGTCGGCGGCTTCATGGCCATGGGCTGGGCTTCGCTCGATCCCGCCAAACGGCAGGTCGACGAGGCGACGCTGCGCCGGCGCTACGAGGCGTCGGGCATCGAGACGCGCTACTACTCGCCGGAACTGCACCGCGGCGCCTTCGCGCTTCCGAACTTCATCCGCAGGCTCGTCGGCTGAACAGCCGGGGGATCGAGCGGCCGGAGCAGGCCGCTGCGCGGATGAAACCGACCAAAAGGGCTGGCCGGAGCGATCCGGTCAGCCCTTTTCCATCGGGGCCGACGGATCCCTCGCCCACTCCTGCATCGATGCGTCGTAGACGGCGACGTCGTCCTGGCCCAGCAGCGCCAGGGCGAAGGCATCGCCCGTGGCCGCGATGCCGCCGCCGCAATAGGTGACGACGCGGCGGTCCGGCCCGGCGCCCGCGCCCGCGAAGGCCGCCCGGAGGCGCTCGGCCGGCAGGAAGGTGCCGGTTTCGGCATCGAACAGGCTTCGGGCCGGCACGTTGACGCTGTTCGGGATCCGGCCGGCGCGACCGTAGGTGATACCCCCCTCGCCACGGTGCTGCTCCGCGCTCAGCGCGTTGACGATGCAGGTTCCGGGATCGCCGATCGCCGCCGCGACCTCGGACCGGCCGACGAACAGGCCGGGGCGCGGCCGCGGCACGAAGCGGCCCGGCGGGTAGGCCGCGGGCTCGGTCGAGACCGGCCGGCCCTCGCGGCGCCACTTGGCGAAGCCGCCGTTCAGCACGGCCGCGGCGTCGAATCCGTTGGCGCGCAGCATCCACCAGAGGCGGGTCGCCCATTGCGGCGAGTCGGTCGAGTAGAGGACCGCACGCGTGCCCTCGCCCACCCCGAGCCGCCCCATCGCCTCCGCCAACCGCTCGGGCGTCGGCGCAGTGAAGCGCAGCGCGCTGTCCGGATCGGACAGGTCGCCGATCAGGTCCGCGAAGACCGCTCCCGGGATATGACCCGCCTCGTACTGCGCGCGTCCGCTCTCGGCGCGGTACTCGCTCCAGTCCGGCAGGGGCCGCAGGAAGACGGTACAGTCCAGCACCCGCACCGCAGGGTCGCCCAGCATGGCGGCCAGCTGTTCGGTCTCGACCAGCAATTCGGGTCGCGCATAGCCCGGATCGGTCATGTCTGTGCCTCCCTCGCCTGTTCGCGGATAGTGTAGCCGGACACGCAAACGAGAAGAACATGACCACGGGAAACGCTCCGGCCGCGTCCGCCCCCCTTTCCGCCTCGGCGAAGGGCATCCTCTGCATGATCCTCGGCGTCTTCGTGCTGACGACCCAGGACGCGATCACGAAGTGGATGACCGACGGCTATCACCCCGGGGAGATCACTTTCTACCGCGGCCTCTTCTCGTTCCTGCCGATCCTCCTCTTCGCGACGCGCGACGGCGGCTGGACCGCCTTCCGGGCGCGCCGGCTCGGCCCCAACATTCTTCGCGCCTTCTTCGCCCTCGCCACCTCCGTGCTGATCGTCTGGTCGTTCAGCGTGCTGCCTCTCGCCGAAGCGCTCGCCATCGTCTTCGCCAGCCCGCTCATCCTCGCCGCTCTGTCCGGCCCCCTGCTCGGGGAGCGGGTCGGATGGCGCCGCTGGACCTGCGTGGGCGTCGGCTTTATCGGAGTCCTGCTGCTGACCCGCCCCGGACCGGCCGGTATCGCCCTGGTCGTCCTGATCCCACTCGCCGCCGCCGTCTGCTCCGCGCTGCGCGACATCGTGACCAGGCGGCTGGGCGGGCACGATTCCTCGACCACCATTCTCTTCTACACGCAGCTGGTGGCCGTGATCGCCACCGGCCCCAGCCTTCTGATCGCCTTCAGCGGCTGGCCGAGCCTGGGCGACTGGCTGCTCTTCGCGATCGGCGGCATCCTGGTCGGCATCGCCCACTACTTCATCATCCAGGCGTTCCTGCTGGCGGAGGCGGCGACGGTCGCGCCGCTGCGCTATCTCGCCCTCGTCTACGCCGCGGCGATCGGGGCCCTCGTCTGGGGCGACCTGCCGGACGCCTGGGCGC
>JBKBLL010000040.1:0-3311 GCA_046296375.1 Alphaproteobacteria bacterium
AGGAGGCCGGCGAGATCTTTTCCACTCTGATGGGCGACCAGGTGGAGCCGCGCCGCGACTTCATCCAGGCGAACGCCCTGAAGGTGGCCAACCTGGACGTCTGACCCGGTGCCGCACGGGGGCGCGGGCTCAGCCTCCGTACGGCCGGAACGGCCGGATCAACTCCGGCCAGCGCCATGCGATCAGGCCCATGACGATCAGCCCCTCCACGCAGACGACCGCGACCGCGGTGGGGGCGCCGAGCCAGTCCGCCAGCAGACCGACATGCAGGATGCCGAGCGGGTTGCCGCCGCCGATGCAGACCGCCAGGACGCCCATGACCCGTGGCCGCAGCGCCGGAGGCGTCGCCGACAGGACGATGGTGCTCTGCATCGCCCCGAAACAGGCGAAGCCGACGCCGGCGACCAGAAGGATGGCGAAGGCGACCGCGGCCGACCCGGCTTGGGAAAAGGCCAGGGCCGCGGCGACGCACAGGCACGAGCCCCAGAAATAGAGCCGCAGATAGTGCGCGGGCCGTGCCCGCCAGGCGATCAGCAGGGCCATGAAGAAGGCCCCCGTGCCCTCCATCGCCATCAGGATTCCGGTGGCGAACGGCCCCAGGCCGAGCTGCTGCTGCGCGATGACCGGGATCAGTCCCATATAGACGAGGCCCCAGAAGTTCATGGCGACCGTCGCGAACAGGGTGGCGGTCACCACGCGGCTCTCGCGGATGAAGCGCAGCCCCTCGCGGATGTCCGCCAGCACGTTGCCGCCGCCCCCGACGGGACGGACGGGGCGCTCGATCGCCATGATCTGCCACGCCGCTAGGCCGAAGAGGATCGTCCCGAGGAAGTAGGCGCCCTCCATCCCCACGGCTGCCAGGAGCGTACCCCCTACCGCGGGGCCCAGCGCGCGCGTCGCGTTCATCGTGGACGAGTCCATGCCCATGGCGCGGGCGACCGCATGCGGACCGGCGATCTCGCCCATCAGCGTCCGGCGGACCGGATGGTCCATCGACCAGAACATGCCGTTGAGGAACACGCCCAGGGCCACATGCCACATGGCGATGTTGCCGGTCGCGACCAGTGTGCCGAGTACCGCGGACACGAGCGACAGAAACGCGAGCCCGCCGGCGAGGAGGATGCGCCGGCTCACCCGCTCGGCGATGATGCCGGTGAGGGTGCCGAACAGGAACGACGGCAGCATGCGCAGGAACAGCACGAAGGCGACCATGCCGGCGGAGCCGGTCATCTGCAGCACGAACAGGCCCACGACCAGGACCTCCAGCCAGCGCATCGTCTGCGCCAGCGCGCCCGCCAGCCAGGCGCGGCGGAAGTCGGGCTGCGCGAGCAGACCGGGCGCTGCCCGGGCGCCGTCCTGCACGGGCGAACTGTCGGACATGAGGGCGTTTCCTGGCCGTGCCTTGGCGCCGGTCTGACGGGCGGGTCGTCGTTTTGGAACATGTATCGCGGACACGTCGGGCGCGCCACGGCCGGGCTGCCATGCTTGAAATCGGCAACGCGCCCGCGTACTTGACCGCGCACGTCCGTGCCGTGCGGCCGGACGAAGCAGCGAGGATCAGTTCATGGGCTACAGGGTCGCAGTGGTCGGCGCCACCGGAGCGGTCGGCCGCCAGATACTCGCCCGGCTCGCCGAATCCAGCGTGCCGGTCGACGAAGTCTTTGCGCTCGCTTCGGAGCGATCGGTCGGCAAGACCGTATCCTTCGGCGAGGAGGACACCCTCAAAGTCCAGGATCTCGCGAAGTTCGACTTCAAGAAGGCCGATATCGGCCTGTTCTCGCCGGGTGCCAGCGTATCGGCGATCTTCGCGCCGAAGGCGGGCGAGGCGGGTTGCGTCGTGATCGACAACACGTCCAAGTTCCGCATGGATCCCGACGTGCCGCTGGTCGTGCCGGAGGTGAACGCCTCGGCCATCGGCGCCCATCGCCTGATCGCCAATCCCAACTGCACCACCGCGATCCTGGTCGTGGCGCTGAAGCCGCTGCACGACATCGTGCCCATCCGGCGCGTGGTCGTGTCGACCTACCAGTCGGTGTCGGGCGCCGGACAGGAGGGCATGGACGAGCTCTTCAACCAGACGAAGGGCATCTACCAGCTCGAGGAGCCCAAGCCGAAGAAGATGCCGCACCGGATCGCGTTCAACGTGATCCCGCAGATCGATGTCCTGATGCCGGACGGCTCCTTCAAGGAGGAATGGAAGATGGTCGAGGAGACCAAGAAGATCCTCGATCCCTCCATCCAGGTGATCGCGACCTGCGTCCGCGTGCCCGTCTTCGTGGGCCATTCCGAGGCGATCTACGTCGAGTTCGAGGACGAGATCGGCGTCGAGGAGGCGCGCGCGGCGCTGGACGAGGCACCGGGCGTGGTGGTGCTCGACCGGCCGGAGGACAGCGCCTATGCGATGCCCGTGGACTGCGCGGGCGAGGACGCGGTCTTCGTCAGCCGCATCCGGCGCGACCCGACCGTGCCGCACGGCCTGGCCATGTGGGTCGTCTCCGACAATCTGCGAAAGGGGGCGGCGACCAACGCCGTGCAGATCGCCGAGACGCTGGTCGACACCTATCTCTGATCATCGCCGTCCGCCGGCCCGCCGGGCACCGGTCCGTCCCGGGGCCGGCGCGCAGGCGCGACGCCGTGCCGAAGTCTTGTGGTGCGCTGGCGGGTGCCCGGTCGATCTGGTAGTTTTCCCCTTCCGCCGAGCGGTTCCGTCCGCTCGGCGCGCTTTTCGTTGCCGACGAAGGAGTCGTCCTTCCATGCCGTCCGCCGCACAGGCCGCGCCCGCCCAGGGTGCCGGCTTCTTCCGGGACCACCTCGCCGACGCCGATCCCGAACTCTTCGGCTCGGTCCGCGACGAGTTGCGCCGCCAGCAGGAGCAGATCGAACTCATCGCCTCCGAGAACATCGTCTCGCGCGCGGTGCTGGAGGCCCAGGGCTCCGTCCTGACCAACAAGTATGCGGAGGGGTATCCGGGTCGGCGCTATTACGGCGGCTGCGAGTTCGTCGACGTGGCGGAGCGCCTCGCCATCGACCGGGCGCGCCAGCTCTTCGGCTGCGCCTTCGCCAACGTCCAGCCGCACTCGGGCTCGCAGGCGAACCAGGCCGCGATGCTCGCCCTGGTGAAGCCCGGTGACACCATTCTCGGCATGTCGCTGGCGGCCGGCGGCCACCTGACCCACGGCGCCGCGCCGAACCTGTCGGGCAAGTGGTTCAACCCCGTCCAGTATGGGGTGCGGCGCCAGGATGGGCTGATCGACTATGACGAGGTCGAACGGCAGGCCCGGGACGCCCGCCCGAAGATGATCATCGCGGGC
>JBKBLL010000040.1:3321-20265 GCA_046296375.1 Alphaproteobacteria bacterium
GCGGTTCGGCCTATCCGCGCGTCATCGACTTCGCGCGCTTCCGTGCCATCGCCGATTCGGTCGGCGCCTATCTCATGGTCGACATGGCGCATTTCGCCGGGCTGGTCGCGGCGGGCATCTATCCCAGTCCGCTGCCGCACGCGCACGTCGTCACGACGACCACCCACAAGACGCTGCGCGGCCCGCGCGGCGGTATGGTCCTGACCAACGACGAGGAAATCGCCAAGAAGATCAACTCGGCCATGTTCCCGGGCCTGCAGGGCGGTCCGCTGATGCACGTGATCGCGGCCAAGGCGGTCGCGTTCGGCGAAGCGCTGCGTCCCGAGTTCCGGGACTATGCGGAGCAGGTCGTGACCAACGCCCGGGCGCTCGCCGAAACGCTCATGGGGCGCGGCCTGGACATCGTCTCGGGCGGCACCGACTCGCATCTCATGCTGGTCGACCTGCGGCCGATGAAGCTGACCGGCAAGGTCGCCGAGGCGGCGCTGGAGCGGGCCCGGATCACCTGCAACAAGAACGCGATCCCCTTCGACCCGGAGAAGCCGGCGATCACCTCCGGCCTGCGCCTCGGCAGCCCGGCGGCCACGACCCGCGGGTTCGGCGAGGCGGAGTTCCGTCAGGTCGGCACGCTGATCGCGGACGTGTTCGACGGACTTGCGGTGAAACCGGACGACAATTCCGCGGTCGAGTACGAGGTGGGGGAGAAGGTTCTGGGACTGTGCCGCCGCTTCCCGATTTATCAGGGCTTGTGAGCACCGCCGGTCGCAGGGGAGGCCAGGGATGCGCTGCCCGTTCTGCCAGCACGACGACACCCAGGTGAAGGACTCGCGCCCGACCGAGGACAACACCGCCATTCGGCGACGGCGCTTCTGTCCGGGCTGCGGCGCGCGGTTCACCACGTTCGAGCGGATCTATCTGCGCGAACTCATGGTGGTGAAGTCGAACGGCCAGCGCGAGCCGTTCAACCGGGACAAGCTCGAGCGCTCGATGCGGGTGGCGCTCCGCAAGCGGCCGGTCGAGGACGACCGGGTGGAGCGCGTCATCAGCAGCCTGGTGCGCCAGCTCGAGACCTCTGGGGAAACCGAGATCCCGGCCAAGAAGATCGGCGAGGGGGTCATGGCAGCGCTCTCCACCCTCGACCCGGTCGCCTATGTGCGCTTCGCCTCGGTCTACAAGAACTTCCGGGAAGCGAAGGATTTCGAGGATTTCGTCGGTACGATCGGTGCCTCCGGCGAAGACTGAGGGGACGGTCGCCGCGGCGACCGACCCAGACCGGATCGACGCCGGCTTCATGGATGCTGCGCTCGCTCTGGCGGCCCGCGGCCTGGGCCGGGTCTGGCCCAATCCAGCCGTCGGCTGTGTCCTCGTCGCGTCCGGGCGGGTGGTCGGGCGTGGCTGGACGCAACCGGGCGGTCGACCGCACGGGGAGACGGAAGCCCTGCGACGGGCCGGCGACGCGGCGGCCGGTGCCACGGCCTACGTGTCGCTGGAGCCCTGCAATCATTGGGGCAAGACGCCGCCCTGCACCGAGGCCCTGATCGGCGCCGGCGTCGCGCGGGTCGTGGTCGCCCTGGAGGACCCGGATCCGCGCGTCAGCGGCAGCGGCGTGGCACGGCTGCGCGCGGCAGGCATCGCCGTCACGACAGGCCTCCAGGCCGCGTCGGCGGCCGACCTGAACGCCGGCTTCTTCCTGCGAATCCGCCAGGGCCGGCCGCTCGTGGCGTTGAAGGCGGCGAGCAGCCTGGACGGGCGCATCGCGACGGCGAGCGGCGAAAGCCGCTGGATCACGGGCGAGGCCGCGCGTGCGCGCGGCCACATGCTGCGCGCACGCTACGACGCGATCATGGTCGGGGCGGAGACGGCACGGGCCGACGATCCGGATCTGACCTGCCGCCTGCCGGGCCTGGAGGACCGATCGCCCGTACGCGTCGTGCTCGACAGCCGGCTGCGTGTCGCTCCGACGGCCCGGCTCGTGCGTACCGCCGGACAGGTGCCCACCTGGTTCGTCTGCCGGCCCGACGCCGACGCTGCGGCGGCGGCCGTTCTGGAGGCGGCGGGGGTCCGCATCCTGCGCGTCGATCCGGGCGAAGACGGGCGGCCCGATATCGGTGCGGCGCTGCGGGCGCTCGGCGCGGCGGGACTGACCCGGCTGTTGGTCGAGGGCGGCGGCGTCCTCGCGGCCAGCCTCATGAAGGCGGATCTGGTCGACCGGATCCACTGGTTCCGCGCCCCGCTGGTGATCGGCGGTGACGGCCGCGCCGTAATCGGGGGGCTGGGGCAGCGTTCGCTCGGCGCATCGCCGCGATTCCGTCGGACCGGGGTGGAGCATGTCGGAGACGATGCCCTGGAAACCTTCGCGCGGCAGGGCTAGGTTTGCTGGATGTTCACAGGGATCATCACGGATGTCGGGCGAGTGCGGGCGGTCGTGCCGGGCGGCGACACGCGCTTCGAAATCGCGACCGCGTTCGACACCGCCGCGATCGCGATCGGCGCGTCGATCGCCTGTTCGGGACCGTGCCTGACGGTGGTGGAGAAGGGGCCGGGATGGTTCGCCGTCGACGCCTCGGCCGAGACGCTCAGCCGCACGACGCTCGGCACCTGGCGTGAGGGAACGCGCGTCAATCTGGAACGAGCGCTGCGCCTCGGCGACGAACTCGGCGGGCACTTGGTCTCCGGGCATGTCGACGGTGTTGCCGAAGTGACGGGCCGGCGCAGTGAAGGCGACAGCCTGCGCCTGTCGTTCCGCCCGCCTGCCGAACTGATGCCCTTCATTGCCGGGAAGGGCTCGGCGACGATCGAGGGCGTCTCGCTGACCGTGAACGAAGTCGAGGGCGACCGTTTCGGCGTGAATCTCATCCCGCACACCCAGACCGAAACGACCCTCGGATCGCTGGCGCCGGGCGACCGTGTCAACATGGAGATCGACATGCTGGCGCGGTATGTGGCCCGGCTGATGGAGAACGGACAGACGTGGCGAAGGACCTAGACAATCTCGCGCGCTACGCGCCGGCCGACTCGCAGCGCAAGGCGGAGGATCTCGCGGCGCTCGCCTCCAGCGAGGAAATCATCGAGGAGGCGCGCAACGGGCGCATGTTCATCCTGGTTGACGACGAGGACCGGGAGAACGAGGGCGATCTCTGCATCCCCGCGCAGATGGCGACGCCGGAGGCGATCAACTTCATGGCCCGGTTCGGCCGGGGCCTGATCTGCCTCACCCTGACAGGCGAGCGCATCCGCCAGCTCGGCATTCCGATGATGCCGCGCGCCTCGCGCAGCCGGCAGACGACGGCCTTCACGGTCTCGATCGAGGCACGCGAGGGCATCACCACCGGAATCTCTGCGCCGGACCGCGCCCGCACCATCGCCGTGGCGATCGACACCTCCAAGGGCCCCGAGGATATCGTCACGCCCGGCCATATCTTTCCGCTGGAGGCGCGGGACGGCGGCGTCCTCGTGCGTACCGGCCATACCGAAGCCTCCGTCGACATTTCCCGTCTGGCCGGACTCAACCCGTCGGCCGTGATCTGCGAGATCATGAACGACGACGGCACGATGGCCCGGCTTCCCGACCTGGTGAAGTTCGCGCAGTTCCACGGGCTGAAGATCGGCTCGATCGCCGACCTCATCGCGTATCGCCGCCGCTACGACCGCCTGGTCGAACGGATGGCCGAATCGCGCCTGGACAGCCACTATGGCGGCGAGTTCCGCATCGTCGTCTACCGCAGCAAGGTGAACCAGGCCGAGCACATCGCGCTGGTGAAGGGCGATGTCGACGGACCGGACCCGGTGATAGTCCGCATGCATGCCGTCAACATCATCGAGGATGTGCTGGGCGACCGCCGTCACGACCGCGGCGACGAACTGCACCGCGCCATGCGCATGATCGGCGCGGCCGGTCGCGGCGTGATCGTGATCATCCGGGAGACGCGGGTGAGTTCCGTTTCCGAGTGGATCCAGAAGGACCTGAAGGAGGGGCACCCGCCCGGCAGCCGCGAGCTGCGCGACTACGGCATGGGTGCGCAGATCCTGCTCGATCTCGGCGTGCGCGACATGGTGCTGCTGTCGAACACGCCGCGCACCATCGTGGGCCTCGACGGGTACGGCCTGCGCGTGCTGGAGCAGCGCCCGATCCCACGCTAGGCCGCCGGCGCCTCCCGACACGGAGGCGCGGTGGATACATGACGTCGCCGTCGAGGAAGAAGACCATGCTGCAAGCCGCGCCGCACGTCCTGCTCGTGGTAGCCCCCTACTATACCGAGATCGTCGAGGACCTCTGCCGCGGTGCCGTCCGCGCGCTGGAGGAGGGGGGCGCGACCTGGGAACGGGTCGACGTCGCCGGAGCCTTCGAGATACCCGCCGCGATCGCAATCGCGCTCGACGCGGAGGCGCGCGGCGGCACGCGGTTCGACGGCTATCTGGGACTGGGATGCGTCATTCGCGGCGAGACGAGCCACTACGACCTGATCTGCAACGAGGTCGCGCATGCCCTGCAGACGCTCGCGGTCGAACGTCTGGTCGCCGTCGGTTTCGGGTTGCTGACCACGGAGAACGGCGAGCAGGCGCGGGTGCGCGCGGCGCCGGAGGGCAAGGACAAGGGCCGGGAGGCGGTGCGCGCCTGCCTGGGGACGATCGCCCTGAAGCGCCGTTTCGCCGTCGGCGGCAAGTGATGACCGACGCGCACCAGGGCGGCCGCAGGACGGCTGGCCGCCCCAAACCGTCGCGCCGCCGCATGGCGCGCCTCGCCGCGGTCCAGGCCCTCTATCAGATCGATCTGAACGGAGAGCGGCCGGAAGCGGTCCTGCAACAGTTCGAGCGCCATCGCCTTGGCCAGACCGACGAAGGCATGCACCTCGACGCGGACCCGCGTTTCTTCGCCGGCCTGATCCGCGGCGTCGTGCAGCGCCAGCCGGAGATCGACGGCCTCCTCGAAACGGCGATGGCACCGGCGCATCATCTGGCGCGGATCGAGGTCGTCCTGCGCGCGATCCTGCGCGCCGCGACCTACGAACTCGTCGCCATGCCGGACGTGCCGCCCCGGGTGGTACTGGCCGAATATGTCGACATCACCGGCGACTTCTTCTCCGAGCGCGAGGCGGGCCTCGCCAACGGTGTGCTGGATCGCGTCGCACGCGGCGTGCGCGTCGCGGACTATGGGGGCGGCGAGCGTGGCCCGGGCACAACGGAGCAGTGAGTTCGCACTGATCCGGCGGTGCTTCGCGCCGCTGGCGGCGGCCAATCCCGGCGCGCTCGGCCTCGTCGACGATGCCGCCGTGATCGTGCCACCTCCGGGGCGCGACCTGATCGCAACGACCGACACGATCGTCGAAGGCGTGCACTTTCCGGTCGGCGAGCCGCCCGGCTTCGTCGCGCGGCGGCTCATGCGGGTCAACCTGTCCGACCTCGCCGCCAAGGGAGCGCGACCCGAGGGCTACCTGCTCAACACGGCCTGGGCTCCGGAAACGGACGATGCGTGGATCGAGACCTTCGCGGCCGCGCTCGGTGAGGAGCAGGCACGCTGGGGCATCGTGCTCGCCGGCGGCGACACGGTCGCGACGCCGGGACCCCTGACGCTCACCCTGACCGCGCTGGGCTCCGTGCCGGCGGGGGGCGCCCTGCTGCGGGGCGACGCCCGGCCCGGCGATCTCGTCTACGTGTCCGGACCGATCGGCGACGGGCTGTTCGGGCTGTGGGCGGTGCAGGGGCACGACCTCCCCGGCGCGGACGAAGCCGACCGCGCTGCGCTCGCCGAGGCGTTCCGCCTGCCGGAGCCACGTCTCGCCCTGGGCCGGCTCCTGGCCGGCGACGATCCGGCGGGCGGCGGGCGGAGGATTGCGCGTGGCTGCGCCGACATATCCGACGGACTTCTGGCCGATCTGGGCCATGTGTGCGAGGCGTCGGGCGTGGGCGCCGTACTGCAGGCGTCAACGGTGCCGCTGTCGCCGGCCGCCCGGCGCATCGTCGCCCGCCGGCCGGACCTTCTGGCCGAGGCGCTGGCCGGTGGAGACGACTACGAACTCGTCTTCACCGCGCGGCCCGAGGATGCGGACGCGGTGGAAGCGGCCGGGCGCGCTGCCGGAGCGCCGGTCGCGGCAATCGGTCGCATCGTCGCGGGAACCGGCGTCGACCTGTTGGATTCCGCGGGGTGCAGCCTCCCCGTCGGTCGCCGCGGTTTCTCGCACGGCTGACCGCTTAACGCGGTCTTCATCGCGATCCGTTTCCTTCGCACCCATGCGCCGCATCCTCCTCGTCCTCCCGCTCGCCCTTCTGCTCGCCGCCGGCGGGGCCGCCTTCCTGTACCTCGGCGGCGCCGGCAGCGCCGATGCGGCGGTCGAGGACGACCGACCACTCGCAGTCGTTCCGCCGGGCACGATCGTTGCCCTCCGAACCATCACCCTGCCGGTCTTGCGCGACGGGCGGACCGAGCGCCGGGTCGCCTTCACGATGCTGGTCGAAGTGGCGCCGAACGGCGATCATCGGCGCATCCTGGAGATGATGCCGCGCATCGAGGATGCGATAATCACCGAACTGAGCATGCTGATGGCCCTGAACTGGCCCGGCGATGTCGCAGTCGACCTCGATGTCGCCCGGGCACGGCTCCTGGAACGCGCACGCCGCGTCGACGGGCAGGGCAATGTCGGCCGGGTGCTGTTCCAGGCCGTGCAGGAACTGCGCTCCTGACGCGCGGGGTCAGGTCGCCGGCACGTCGAGCGAAGCCCGCTCGTTGAGCGCGGCGACGTCGAACCCCGCGAGCCGCTTGTACCCCGCGGCGATGGCTTCGAGTTCCTCACGGCTCACGACGTCGCGGATGTCGGCGAAGCCGGCCGGGGCACGTTCCTCGACAAGCTGCATCGACTGTTCGGGCCCGTTGGCCCGATTGGCGAGCACGATGCGCGCGGTGGCCGGCCGGCGATCGGCCTCATAGGCGGCGAGCCCGGCGTCGGGATCGCGCGCCATCGCGAGGTGCCAGGCCAGCGTGCGTGCGTCGAGGATCGCCTGCGAGGCGCCGTTGGAGCCGATCGGATACATGGGATGCGCGGCATCGCCCAGCAGGGTCGCCCGTCCCTCCGTCCAGCGCTCCAGGGGATCGCGGTCGACCATGGGGAACTCGTAGACCGCGTCGGCGCCGCGGATGAGATCCGGCGCCTGCAGCCACCCGAAGTCCCAGTTCTCGAAGCGGGGCAGGAAATCGCAGAGGTCGCCGCGCCGGTTCCAGTCCTCCCGGTCTGCGAGCACGCGGTCGGGGACCGACAGTTCGGCGATCCAGTTGACCAGCGAGCGTCCGCGCGCGGCCGTGGCGCGGCAGATCGGGTAGCAGACGAACTTCTGGTTCTGGTGTCCCGCCATCACCATCGAGCGGCCGGAAAGGAACGGCTCGGCCTCCGTGACGGCACGCCACAGGATGCGGCCGTTCCATTTCGGCGGCCCTTCTCCGGGATGGAGAAAGCCGCGCACCGCGGAATGGATGCCGTCCGCTCCGACCAGCACGTCGGCCGCCACGCGGCGTTCGCTGCCGTCGCGGGCGGCGAAGACGGCAACGACGCCCGATACCTTCCGGTCGAGGCCGACCAGCCGCTGGCCGGTCCGGACCCGGTCGGCCCCCAGACGCGCCCTGGCCGTCTCGAACAGGATCATCTGCAGCCGGCCGCGGTGGATCGAATATTGCGGCCAGCGGTAGCCGGCCTCCCGGCCGCGCGGCTCGCGCCAGATCTCCTGTCCGTGCCGGTTGGCGTAGATCAGTTCCTTCGTCTCGATCGCCGTCTCCGCGAGGCGTTCGGCGAGGCCGAGTTCGGTCAGTTCCCGCACCGCATGCGGCAGCAGGTGATCCTGGCGCGGGGCTCGGTCGCGGCCACGGCCTCGCAGACCTCCGCCTCGATGCCCGCGGCGTGAAGCGCCAGGGCCGTCGTCAGCCCACCGATCCCGCCGCCTGCCACGACCACCTTCATCGCCCGCCTCCCGCTTCCTCCCGGAAGCTAGCGCGCAGGGGCGGCCATTGTCCCGTCCATCCGCCTTGCTTAGGCTTGCCGCGGGCCGAGACAGGGAGGAAAGCATGGCGACGATCAGGGCGAACGGAATCGACATCCACTACGTCATCGAGGGGCCGGCCGAGGGGCCCGTGGTGACCATGAGCCACTCGCTCACCACGACGCTGGACATGTGGGCGCCCCAGGTGAAGCCGCTGACGGAGCGCGGCTATCGCGTGCTCCGCTACGACACGCGCGGGCATGGCGGGACGAGCGTGACGGAACCGCCCTATACGCTCGACACGCTCGCGGCCGACGCAGCGGCGATGCTCGATGCGCTGGGCATCGCCCGGACCCACTTCGTCGGCCTGTCCATGGGTGGCATGATCGGCCAGACGCTGGCGCTCGCCCGGCCGGACCTGTTCGCCACGCTGACCCTGTGCGACACGTCGAGCGGCTACCCGCCGGAGGGCGGGCAGATGTGGGCCGACCGTATCGCAGCGGCGGAGGCGGCCGGGCTGGAAGCGAACGTGGCGCCGACCATCGAGCGCTGGTTCTCGCCCGGTTTCGCCGCCGCCAACGACACCGCTCTGGTTCCGGTGCGCGACATGATCCGCCACACGCCGGTCAAGGGTTATGTCGGGTGCTGCCACGCGATCTCGAAGCTCGCGCTGACGGACCGGATCGCGGCGATCGCCGTACCGACGCTCATCATCGTCGGCGAGGACGATCCGGGTACGCCCGTGGCGATGCACGTCACCATCAACGAGAAGATCGCCGGCTCCGAACTGGTGATCCTGCCGACGGCGCGACACCTGTCGAACATCGAATCGGTGGAGCCCTTCAACAAGGCGCTCATCGCGTTCCTGGACAGGCACAGATAGGGCAGGGACTGTTCAGGGACGCGCCGCCCGCACCGGCGCCTGCCGGCGGTAGCTCAACGCCTCGGCGACGTGAATGCGGGCGATCGCATCGACCCCTTCCATGTCCGCGAGCGTCCGCGCCACGCGCAGGACACGGTGCCAGCCGCGAGCCGACAGGCGCAGGCGCTCGGCCGCTTCGGTGAGGAGGCGCCGACCGGCCGCGTCCAGGGCGGCCGCGGTCTCCAGCAGTTCGCCGTCGGCGGCGGCGTTGACGTGCACGCCGCTCTGGGGGGCGAGACGGGCGTAGCGCTCGGTCTGGACCTGGCGTACCCGTGCCACGCGCGCGGCCACCTCTGCCGTGCCTTCGGCGGGCGGCGGCAGGGCCAGGTCGGCCGGATCGACCCGCTGCACCTCGACATGCAGGTCGATCCGGTCGAGCAGCGGGCCGGACAGGCGGGCCTGGTAGTCGACGGCGCAGCGCGGGGCGCGGCCGCAGCCGAGCGCCGGATCGTCCAGATGGCCGCAGCGGCACGGGTTCATCGCCGCCACCAGCTGGACGCGCGCCGGGTAGGTGACGTGGCCGTTGGCGCGGGAGACCGTGGCGTGGCCGGCTTCGAGCGGCTGGCGGAGCGCCTCCAGGACGGCGCGCGGAAACTCGGGCAGTTCGTCCAGAAACAGGACCCCGCGATGTGCCAGCGACACTTCGCCGGGCTTCGCGCGCAGGCCGCCGCCGACGAGCGCCGGGACGGAGGCGGAGTGGTGCGGGTCGCGGAACGGCCGGCGGCGCAGCAGCACGCCGTCGCGCAACAGGCCGGCCACGCTGTGGACCATGCTGACCTCCAGCGCTTCGGCCGGTGCCAGAGGCGGCAGGATGCCGGGCAGGCGCGCGGCCAGCATGGACTTGCCCGAACCCGGCGGCCCGCAGAGGAGCAGGTTGTGGCCGCCGCTCGCAGCGACCTCGAGCGCCCGCTTGCCGCTCTCCTGACCCTTCACGTCGCGCAGGTCGAAGCGCCAGCCGACATCCTCCACCGGCGCCGGCGAGGGCGGCGACAGCACCTGCCGGCCCTTGAAGTGATTGATGAGAGCCAGGAGGTTGGGTGCGGCCAACACTTCCAGTTCGCCGGCCCAGGCGGCCTCGCCGCCGTTGCCGGCCGGGCAGACGATGCCGCGCTCCATCCCGACGGCGCCCATCGCCGCGGGAAGCACCCCTGCGACCGGGGACAGGCTGCCGTCGAGGCCGAGTTCGCCGAGCACGACATAGTCCGCGACATCCTCCGGCGACAGCACCTCCATCGCGACCAGCAGGGCGAGCGCGACGGGTAGGTCGAAATGGCTTCCTTCCTTGAGGAGGTCGGCCGGGGCCAAGTTGGCCGTGACCCGGCTCGGCGGCAGCGCGAGTCCCAGGGCCTCCAGCGCCGAGCGCACGCGCTCCCGGCTTTCGTTGACGGCCTTGTCGGGCAGGCCGACCATGACGAAGGCGGGCAGGCCGGAGCCGACATGCACCTGCACGTCGACCGGGACCACGTCGATGCCCTGAAACGCTACCGTGGCGACGCGCGCGACCACCCGTTCGATCCGACCGCAATTTCGATGGCGTATTAGACGCGCGTCAGCGCCTGTGCCGCAACCTTGGATGCGGGGCAGCCGATACGGGCAGGCTACGGCCGCGGTAGTCCTCCGGCCGCGGGCGTGACACGATCCGCCCCGCGATCCTTCAGCACGATTCGATCGAGAGGCAGAAATGCACTATCCCACCATCGCCGTCGTCAGCCCCGGCGACATGGGCCATGCGGTCGGCCGATCCCTGCGCGCGGGCGGGCACCGCGTGGTCACCGCGCTCGCCGGCCGCAGCGCCCGCAGCCGGGCCTTCGCAGCCGAGGTCGGCCTGGAGGATGCGGGCGACCTCGCCGGCGTGATGGCGACGGCCGACCTCGTCCTGTCGATCATGCCGCCGGCGGCGGCGCTCGACTTCGCGCGCGAGTCCGCGGCCGCCATGGGAGCCGTCGGCCGTACACCGCATTTCGCCGATTGCAACGCCGTCTCGCCGATGACCGTGCGCGCGATAGAGGACGTGATCACGGCGGCGGGTGCCGCCTTCAGCGACTGCGGCATCGTCGGACCGCCGCCCGGGCGCGGCGGCAGCGGCTTCGTCCAGGGCAAGAACCAGCCGACGCGCCTCTACGTCTCCGGGCCTTTGTCGGAAACGCTGTCGGATTTGGACGGGCACGGCGTCTCCGTCCGCCGGATGGGGCCGGAAATCGGGCGCGCCTCGGCCATGAAGATGGTCTATGCCGCCATCAACAAGGGAACGCTGGCACTCCTCACCGCCACCCTGATCGCGGCGGAAAGGCTCGGCGTCACGGACGATCTGATGGCGGAGCTGGACTACAGCCAGAAGTCGACCCACGACCGTATCCGCGCCGCGGTCGGCTGGCTCGCCACCGACGCCGGCCGCTGGACGGGGGAAATGGAGGAGATCGCCGCCACCTTCGCCGCGGCGGGCGCGACGCCCCTGTTCCACGAAGGCGCCAGGGACGTCTACGCGCTGCTCGCCACGACCCCGCTCGCGGCGGAGAAGCGGGAGACGGCGGACCGCACCCGCAGTCTGGAGGAATCCCTGCGCATTTTCGCGGCCGCCGCGCCGCCCGCCGCGCGATCCGGCGCGGCATGAGCGGCTCCGATCTCGTCGCCGCCGTCGCCACGATCCTGCGCGAGGTCGGCGAAGCGGTCGTCCTGCCGCGGTTCCGCAGGCTGGCGGCCGGCGATATCGAGGAAAAGGGGCCGGGCGACCTCGTGACCGTCGCCGACCGCGATGCCGAGCGTCTGCTGACGGCGCGTCTGCCGGACCTGCGTGCGGGGTCGCGCGTGGTGGGGGAGGAGGCCTGTGCCGCCAGGCCCGCACTGCTCGACACCGTCGGAGACGGGCGCGTCTGGATCGTCGACCCGGTCGACGGCACCGCCAACTTCGCGGCCGGCCGCGAGCCGTTCGCCATGATGGTGGCCTTGCTCGAGTCGGGCGAGACGGTCGCCGCCTGGATCTGGGAGCCGGCGACGGGCCGGCTCTGCGTGGCGGAGACGGGGGCGGGTGCCGAGATCGACGGCCGCCGCGTCCTGACCGATCCGTCGCCGCCCGCGGCGCAGGATCTGCGCGGCTCCGTGCTGACGCGCTACATGCCGCCGGAGGTGGGCGGGCCGATCGAGCGCCGGCTGGGCGGGCTCGCCGCGTTGACGCCCGCCTTCTACTGCGCCGGAGCGGAATATCCAGCGGTACTGGCAGGCGACCGGCACTTCGCCCTGTTCTGGCGCACGCTGCCCTGGGACCATGCGCCGGGAACCCTGATACTCACGGAAGCGGGCGGACGGGCGGCCCGCTGGGACGGGACGCCCTACCGTCCCGCCGATCCGGGGCGCGGCCTGCTCGTCGCACGCAATCCGGCGGTCTGGGCCGCCGGCCACGCCGCACTACTCGCCTGAAACCGCCGCGACCGCCGCCCGCAGATGGGTGATCGCCGCGGCGGTGGTCGGCCCGCCGCAGTGGACGAGCATCTGCGGCATCGCGATCCAGCGGGACCGGGGCACCGCGGCGAGCAGCGCCGGATGCCGAAGCAGATAGCTGCCGTCGTCCTCCAGGCGCGGTGCCACGCTGTCGACCAGCAGCAGTTCCGGCCGGTGCGTCACGATGATCTCCAGGTCGACGCGGGCGGTCCATTCGAGGCCGATCTCGGCCGCGACGTTGCGCAGCCCGGCCGCCGCCATCATCTCGCTGACGAGGCTGCGCTCGCCGTCGACGAACCCGCGGCGCTGGAGATAGAGGGCGCGCCGCCCACCGGCCGCGGGGGGCGGAACGGCCAGGACATCGTCGAGTGCCGCGACCAGTCGCTCGCCCTGCGCCTCGCGGCCGAGCAGCGCCGCGATCGCGCGCGTGGTCGCACGCACGGCCTCGATCGTATCGGCCGCGGGCACGTCGACGATCCGATAGCCCAGCCGCCGCAGCAGCGCCTGGGTCTCGCGCCGGGCGAAGCCGCCGGCGAGCACGAGGTCGGGCGCGAGACGGATCACCTCCTCGGCGGTCCCGCGGATCTGCGGCAGTCCCCGCGCTTCGGCCGCGGTCGCCGACATGGCGGGATCGGTCGCCAGGAGGGTGAGGGCGGCGATCTGGCGTCGGTCGGCGATCGCCAGCAGATAGTGGTCGACGCACAGGTTGAGCGATACGACGCGCTCGGGCGCCGCCGCCCCCGAGGGCGAGATCGGGGTGGCCGCCATGAACAGCATAAGGGCCGCCCACGCGATGCGGAGTTTGGACGACGAGCGCACCGGCGCAGGCTTGCCGCTTCCCGACCGCCGGCGCAAGAGCTTCGATCCCGCTACCCGACCGGAAGCCCGCCTCGGCCCCCGCCCTGATGCCCGACTTGACCCCCGACCCGACGCCCGACTTGACGAAGCCGGGAGGGCCGCGCTTGATGCGCCCGACCCTCGGGCACCCAACCGCAGGATCCTGAAAGCGCCATGCCGGGACACTCGTCGGGGGCGGCCGGTCACGCCGGCCAACCTCCTGCCGCCGCGAGCCGCGCCGAGACGGGGATCGTCGTGCCGCGCGCCGGGCTTTTAGCCGGTCTGCTGGGGCTCGCATTTCTGCTGACGGCGGTGGGTCTGGCGATCGGCCCCGTCCCGCTGCCGCCGGCCCGGGTTCTCGCCGCGCTCTTCGCAGCCGGAAGCGCCGACGGGATCATCGTGACCGAAATCCGCCTGCCGCGCGTTCTCCTGGCCCTGCTCGTCGGCGCCGCCCTGGCTCTGTCCGGGGCCGCGCTGCAGGGGCTGATGCGCAATCCGCTGGCGGAACCGGCGGTTATCGGGACATCCGGTTTCGCGGCACTCGGTGCCGTCATCGCGCTCTATTTCGGCCTGGCGGACCGCTTCCCGCCGGCACAGCCGCTGGGCGGTATCGCGGGGGCGCTGACCGGCATCGTGCTCCTGCGCGCCCTGACAGGGCGCGACGCGTCGGCGGCGACTCTGATCCTCGCGGGCGTGGCGCTGGGCAGCCTCGCCGGATCCGGCGTCGCCCTAGCGCTGAATCTGGCACCCAATCCGTTCGCGGCGCTGGAGATCGCGTTCTGGCTGCTGGGCTCGCTGGAGGACCGCAGCTTCCTCCATGTCGGCCTTGCCGTGCTGCCGCTGACGGCGGGCTGTCTTCTGCTGCTCGGGGCGGGCCGCGCACTCGACGCCCTCAGCCTGGGTGAAGATGTCGCCCGCTCGCTGGGCGTATCGGTCGGTGCCGTCCGGGTGCGCATCGTCGTCGGCGTCGGGCTCGCGGTCGGGGCGGCTGTGGCGGTGACCGGGCTGATCGGGTTCCTCGGCCTCGTCGTACCGCACCTGATCCGACCGCTGGTCGGGCATCGTCCGGCCGCGATCCTGCTCCCCTCGGCGCTGGCGGGCGCTTGCCTGCTGCTGGCCGCGGACATTCTCGTGCGCGTCGTGCCGACCGCGACGGAGCTCAAGATCGGCATCGTGACGGCGCTGATCGGTGTTCCCTTCTTCCTCGCCCTCATCGTACGCGCACGGCATCGGTTGATCTGAACGGGCGGTGGTGCCGCCGGTCCGGCATTGCGATATACCGAAGCCAACACGGCGGCGCGCGTCGTCGCCAGTGCCGTCGTCCGGCGGCGAATGCGGTGCGCCATGACGGAAGAAGCGATCGTCTGCGGGTCCTGCAGCGCCCAGATGCCGGCGAAGTTCAAATTCTGCGCCGAGTGCGGGAGCAGGCTCGGGGCGGATCCGGCACCGGCACCGGTTGTCGCGGCCGCGCCGGCATCGACCCTGTGGCCGGCCGGATCCCCGGCCGAACCCGGATCCCCATCCACGCCCGGACCGAACTCCGTCACGACATCCGCCCTCGACGTCGCCACGGACGAGCGTCGCGACGTGACCGTCCTCTTCGCCGACGTCAGCGGCTTCACGGCGATGTCGGAGCGGCTCGATCCGGAGACCGTGCACCGGATCATGAACGACTGTTTCGACGGGCTCGGCGCCGCGATCGCCGCCGAGGGCGGGCATATCGACAAGTATATCGGCGACAACGTCATGGCGCTGTTCGGCGCCCCCGTCGCCCATGCCGACGACCCGGCGCGGGCCGCCCGGGCGGCGCTGATGATGCAGGCCTTCCTGGCCGAGTTCGCAGAGCGGAACAGGGAACGCGCCGGGGTGACGTTCCGCATGCGGATCGGGATCCATTGCGGCCTGGTCCTGGCCGGCCGGGTCGGTGCATCGGTGCGTCGGGACTATTCGGTCATGGGCGATGCGGTGAACCTGGCCTCGCGTCTGGAGTCGAACGCCCGGCCGGGCGCGATTTTGGTCTCGCGCGACATGATGCGGCGCCTGCGCGGACAGTTCGCCTTCGGTCCCGCCCTCCAGCTGGAGGTCAAGGGCAAGGCCGGTGCCGTCGAAGCGGCCGAACTGCTCCGCGAACTGTCCGAGGTCGAGCGGGGGGCCGACCCTGCCGGGGAACTTCCCTTCGTCGGTCGCGCGGCGGAGGTGGAGCAGCTCTGCACCTCGTGGCGGCACGCATCGTCCACAGCGCCCGCGACGATCGTCGGCCCTTCGGGAATCGGCAAGACGCGGCTGGTCCGGGCGGCAGCCGACGCCGCCGGCGTTTCGCTTCTGTCGGTTTCCGCCCGGCCGGCGACCCGCCGCCGCCCGATGGCCCTCGTGCGCCGCATCGTCCAGGCGGTGCGTGCCCATGTCGCGCCCGCCGCCCCGCGGCCGGACTGCCTGGAGAGTTTCGCGGCATCCTTGGCCGCGGTGAGCGACGGCCTGCAGCCCTATCTCGGGGCTTTGTGGTATCTCTCCGCGGCGGACGGGCTCGCGGTGGAGCCCCCGGATCCCGACCCGCGGGTTCTCAGGCAGACCCTGCGCGAAGGCGTGGCGCGCCTGCTCGCCAACCTGCGTCGTCACGATCCCGGGCTGGTTCTCTTTCTCGACTGCTATGACGACTGCGACGGTGCCTCCGCGGAGCTGCTCCGGGATCTGCCGGCCGTGGGCGATCCGCCGCCGATCGTCGTGGTCCGCCGGGAGTGGGACGGTGCGCCGCCCGGCGACCCGGTCCTGCGCCTCGGTCCGCTTGCCCCGGCCGAGGCGGATGCTCTTCTCGATCGTCTCGACCATGCCCGCGCCCTGCACCCGACGCTGCGCGGCGACGTGCTGCGGCGTGCCCAGGGAGTGCCGCTCTATCTTCACGAGATCCTGCTGAAGCTCGTCGACGCCGGCGTTCTGCGGCAGACCGACGACGGCTGGACCTGCGATCCGCAGGCGTCGGCGGCCATCCTCCCGGAATCGCTGTTCGGTGCGATGGTCGCGCGCGGCGACGCGCTGGAGCCGCCGCTGCGGCGGCTGCTGCTCGAATGCTCGGTGCAGGGGATCGAGTTCGACGCCCCCGTGGCGGCCGCCGTCGCTGCTCAGCGTGGCGGTCGGAGGGAGACGGTGGCCGATGGCGAGGCCGAGGTCCGGCGGGCATTGGCGATGCTGCGGGACCGAACGCTGGTCGACGTCGATACGATTCGATCGGACCAGTGGTCGTTCAGGCAGGCGCTGCTGCAGGCTGCCTGCTACGAGACGCTGTTGTTGACCGAGCGGCGTCGGCTCCATGGCGAGACCGGGCATGCGATCGTCCGGCGCGCGGGCGGGCGCGAGGCCGTCGCCCCCGAACTGCTCGCCTACCATTTCGAAACTGCCGAAGACTGGGCCGAGGCGGCCGCCGCCAACGTGCGCGCCGGTGCGCGCGCGGCCGAACTCTTCGCGAACGCCGAGGCCGCCGATCGGTATCGGCGGGCGATCCGCTTCGCCGGCCTCGGCGGCGACGCGGCTGCCGGGGCGGCGACGGCCGCGCGCGACGCCGCGGCGCGGCTGCATCTGAGGCTGGGCGACTATGGCGAGGTCGAGCGGCATGCGCGGTGGCTGATCGACAGCGGCGGAGGTGCCGCCGACCGGGCCACCGGTCTCGGCCATCTCGCCGCGGTCCGCTTCCACGCCGGCAGACCGGACGAGGCGGAACGCCACCTGCGCGACGCGGTCGCGTGCCTCGACGAGAAGGATGCCTCCGGTGCGAAGGTCCTGGCGCGCCTGCATTT
>JBKBLL010000041.1:0-20053 GCA_046296375.1 Alphaproteobacteria bacterium
CCTGTTCGCCAAGGTCGGTAATTTCCAGTTCGGCGTTGCCCAGGGCGGTCCGACCGTGCTGCCGGGCGAGCTGTTCCCCGGGGGAACGCTGCGCCGCGGCACGGGCGGCGCCAACGCCCTCTACGGCCTTCTGTCAGGCAGTGGAATCGACTTGAATTCGGTGGTCGATGCGCTCGAGGACGAGCGCCTGCTGACCGTCCTGGCCGAGCCCAACCTGACCGCGATGAGCGGCGAGACCGCCAGCTTCCTGGCGGGCGGCGAATATCCCGTCCCGGTGCCTCAGGACGGCGGCGCGATCTCGATCGAATACAAGAAGTTCGGCGTCAGCCTGTCGTTCAAGCCGACCGTCCTGACCGACGGCCGCATCAACCTGTCGGTGACGCCGGAGGTGAGCCAGCTGACGGAGGCCGGCTCCGTCACGCTCAGCGGGTTCGTCATACCGGCTCTGTCGACGCGGCGGGCCGAGACGACGATCGAGCTCGGGTCCGGGCAGAGCTTCGCGATCGCCGGGCTCCTGCAGGCCTCGCAGGACCAGACGGTGTCGAAATTCCCGGGCCTGGGCGACCTGCCGGTAATCGGTCCGCTGTTCCGCTCCGACGTGTTCCAGCGGGGCGAGACCGAACTCGTGATCATCGTGACCCCCTACATCGTCCGGCCGGTCTCCCAGCAGATGGCGCTGCCGACCGATGGTCTGGTCCCGCCGAACGACTATGAGCGGATCTTCGGCAACCGTGCGGCCTTCGACTCGAACCAGCGCATGTCGAACCCGCACCAGCGGCCGGAGAACAACCGCCCCGGCCAGCGCCGCCTCGCCGGTCCCTACGGCTTCGTCCTGGATTGAGGATCGTCATGACCGTGAAGCACGCCAACCGCCCGCTGCGCGCAGCGATCCTCCCCGCGGCCGTCGCCCTGCTGCTCGGCGCCTGCTCGGCCCAGCCGATCTATCCCGAAGCGGCCGGGGTGGAGAAGGTCAACCGGGTCGAGTGGAAGATCGAGCGCCACCCCGTCCGGTTCGGGCTAGGCGCCACGACGCCGCCGCCCGCCGAGATCGCCCGACTGGACCGCTTCGTCCAGCCGTTCGTCAACGATCCGGCGGCGCGGGTCTACATCGACGCGGCACCGGCCGCAGCGGGCGACGCCGTCGCCCAGCACCGCTATCACGGCCTGGCCGCCTGGCTGGAGGCCAAGGGCCTCCGTCCCGGCGCCCTGGTAGAGGGCGTGCCCGGGGCCGTGGCGGCAACCGATCCCCACCAGGCCGTCGTCTATGTCGGCCGCTATCACGTCGTCCTGCCCGACTGCCCGGACTGGCGCAAGCAGACGGGGGCGGACTTCACCAATACCCCGTCGAGCAATTTCGGCTGCGCCACCACAGTCAACTTCGCGCGCATGCTGGCCGATCCGGGCGACCTCGTGCAGGGACGCGATCCGGGTCCCTCGGACGGCGAGCGCATGGCCGCGACCATCCGCGGTTATCGCGAAGCGGCCCGGGAGCGTGCCACGGCCGGCACTCAGGCTGTCTCCACCACGGGAGGAACCAACTGATGGGACGAGCTCTCGCAGCGCCCCAGTCCATGGACGGCGATCGCGAGCCGCTCGCCGCGTTCGTCGGCGACGATGTGACGCGCGAGGTCATCGCGCGGATCGCGATCGAGCGCGGCTGGTCGGCCTCCAACGTCCAGTCGGGCGGCGTTTCCACCGCGGCCCGCGCGCTCGCGATCGTCGATCCGCCGCGGATCCTGGTGGTCGACGTATCTGATTCGGACGACCCCGAAGCCGACGTGCGGGCGCTGATCGGCATGCTGGAGCGCGAGGCTCGCGTGATCGTGCTCGGCACCGTGAACGATGTCGGCTTCTACCGTCGGATGGTCGGCGCGGGGGCGGCGGACTATCTGCTGAAGCCGGCCACCGCCGACACGTTCCGCGACGCGCTCGTTCGGACCGAGGCGACCTTTGCGCCGAACGCCCGGCCGGGCGCCCGCACGATCGTCGTCGTCGGGTCGCGCGGCGGCGTCGGCGCGACGACGGTGGCGATGAACTGCGCCTGGCTCGCCGCGGAACGGCTGCAGCGCAAGGTCTGCCTGATCGACATGGACCTTCAGCTCGGCACCGTCGCGCTGGCGCTCGATCTCGATCCCGGAACGGGCCTGCGCGACGCACTGACCGACCCCGACCGCGTCGACGAAGTCTTCCTCGAGCGGGCCGTCGTCAAGGCCTCCGAGCATCTGTCGGTCCTGGGCGGCGAGGAGCCGCTGGACGACGCGCCGGTGATCGAGGCGCAGGCCGTGCGCAAGCTGATCGCGGCAGTCGGCGAGGCCTACGACACGATCGTCGTCGACATGCCGACGCGGCTCGTCGTCGCCCAGCCCGATCTTCTCTCGATCGCAAACGAGATCGTCATCGTCTGCGATCTGTCGCTCGCGAGCCTGCGTGACGTGAACCGGGTGCGTCGGTTCGCCGGGGCCGCCGGAATCGAAGCTCACCAGACGATCGTCGCGAACCTGGTCGGCACGCGTAAAGGCGGACAGCTGACCAAGGCGGAGTTCGAGAAGGGCCTCGACGGCAAGGTCGACTGCACGATTCCGATCGACCCGAAGCCGGCGGCCGCCGCCGCCAATCTCGGCAACGCCCTCGCATCGGACAAGCGCTCGGTGGCTGCTGCGGCGCTAGCCGAACTCACCATGACCCTGGTCGGCGTCAAGCCGGTCAAGCGCCCGTTCTGGCGCCTCAAGCTGAAATGAGGTCCTGATGGCCAATCTTCCGGACGGCAGACTGATCGGCGGCGACGCCGCGGGCGGCGGCAGCGGCCGCGACGCTCGCTTCGCGGAACTCGTCCGCCTGACCACGCAGCGCGCGGCCGAGCGGCTTGAGGCCATGCCGGCTGCGAGCAGCGCCATGCCGCGCCGCATGCTGGCCGAACAGATCGGCGCGGCCGTCGGCGAGGTCCTGAGCGACGGCGACCACAAGCTCGATCTTTCTGCCCAGCGCGACCTGGTGGCGGTGGTGCTGGAGGAACTCAGCGATCAGAGCCGGTCGCGGGCACAGGACGGATCGGCCGGGAAGCGGGACGGCATAGCGGCGCACTCCTCGGCGGCGCCGGTGGTGCCCGATCGCGGCAACACGCGCACGCGCATCGACGACGCGCGCCGGGCCGTGCAGCCGCTTCTGCTCGAACGGCTCGACATCGCCGCGGCATCGCAACTGCCGCGCAAGGAACTGGTCTCGCAGATCACGGAGGTGGTCGGCGAGATCGTCGTCGAGCAGCGACTGAAGCTCAACCTGATCGAGCAGCGCGAACTGGTCACCGTGCTGATCGACGACATGCTGGGGCTCGGTCCCCTGGAGCCGCTGCTGGCCGACGAGACGGTCACGGACATAATGGTGAACGGCCCGAAGCAGATCTATGTCGAACGCCGCGGCAAGCTCGAACTGACCAGCGCCGTCTTCCGCGACAATGCGCATGTGCTGAACGTGGCGACGCGCATCGTCAGCCGCATCGGCCGCCGCGTCGACGAGTCGGTGCCTCTGGTCGATGCCCGCCTCGAGGACGGTAGCCGCGTCAACATCATCATCCCCCCGCTGGCGATCGACGGACCCTCGATCTCCATCCGCAAGTTCGCCAAGAAGTCGATCACGCTCGACACCATGTCGAGCCAGGGAAACACCTCGGCAGCCCTGTCGACGGTGCTGAAGATCGCATCGCGCTGCCGGCTCAACGTGGTCATCTCCGGTGGTACCGGCTCCGGTAAGACGACGCTCCTCAACGCCATGTCGCAGATGATCGACCATGGCGAGCGGGTGGTCACGATTGAGGACGCGGCCGAACTGCAGCTGCAGCAGCCGCACGTCGTCAGGCTGGAGACGCGGCCGGCGAACCTGGAGGGCAATGGCGAGGTCGATGTGCGTGACCTCGTGAAGAACGCGCTGCGCATGCGCCCGGACCGCATCATCCTCGGCGAGGTGCGCAGCGGCGAGGCGATCGACATGCTGCAGGCGATGAACACCGGCCATGACGGGTCGATGTGCACGTTGCACGCGAACCGTCCCCGCCAGGCGCTGACACGCCTGGAAAACATGGTGGCGATGAGCGGTGTCGAACTGCCGGCGCGCGCCGTCCGCACGCAGATCGCCGACGCGGTGAACCTCATCGTGCAGATCTCGCGTATGCGCGACGGCATGCGCCGCGTGACCTATGTGACGGAAATCGTCGGCATGGAGGGCGACGTCGTCGTCACCCAGGACCTCTTCAATTTCGAGTTCGACGGCCTCGATGCCGGCGGCCGCATGCGCGGCCGCTTCAAGTGCAGCGCCCTGCGTCCGAACTTCCTGCCGCGGGCCGAGCAGTACGGCTTCGACAAGCAGCTCCTGGAGGCCATGGAATGCCTGCCCTCGCAGCGCTAGATCCCGCCTCGATCGCGATCTTCTTCGGCGTCTTCGCGACGATCGCCGCCATCCTCGTCGCGGGGGCGGGGAACGACCGGGCGGCCGCACGTCAGCGCGCGCGCCTGGAAAGGGTGGGCTCTCGCAACGCCGCTTATGGCGATGCGGACATCGCGGCGACGATCAGCCGGCGCGACCGGCAGCTGCGCCAGCAGCGGATGGAGGGCCTGTTCGGCCGCAGCCTCCCGCGCCACGCGGCGTTGATCGCCCGCATCCAGCGCTCGGGCTCCAAGCTCACGCTCGGCGGCTACCTGCTGCTGAACCTGGTAGTGGGTGGCATCGCCTTCGCCGCGGCGGCGTTCATCGCGGGCCTGCCGGGTCCGCTCGCGGTGCTGATCGGCGGGGGCGCCGGCCTGTTGCTGCCGCATGTGTGGCTGAGCATGATGATCGGCCGCCGGACGGCCAGATTCCTCAGCCTGTTTCCCGAGGCCATCGACCAGATCGTGCGCGGCGTCCGGTCGGGGCTTCCCGTCGGCGAGGCGATGAAGTCCATCGCCGCGGACATGCCGGAGCCCGTCTCGACGGAATTCCAGTCGGTCGTCGACCAGATCCGGCTCGGACAGACGATGGACGAGGCGCTCTGGTCGGTTGCGGCGCGCCTGCAGATCCCCGAGTTCAACTTTCTCGTCATCAGCATGGGCGTGCAGCGCGAAACGGGCGGCAATCTGGCCGAAACGCTGGAGAACCTGTCCGACATCATCCGCAAGCGCCACCAGATGCAGCAGAAGGTCAAGGCGATGGCCTCCGAAGCGCGCGCCAGCGCGTGGATCGTCGGTTCGCTGCCCTTCCTCCTGTTCGGGGCGATGATGGTGCTGAACCCGGACTATGCGGCGGCCCTGTTCACCGATCCGCGCGGCAAGATGCTGCTGGGCGCGGCCATCTGCACCGAGGCGCTGGGCATCTTCGTGATGATGCGCATGGCGAAGTTCCAGATCTAGGAGCCATCCCGATGCTCGGCCTGTCGACGGAGCTGATGATTGTGGTCGGGACGGCGGTCTCGACGACGCTGCTTTTCCTGATCGTCGCGATGGCGTTCCGCCGCGATCCCATGGACGCACGGATCAAGTCCGTGATGGCGCAGCGCGGTGCCCGACGCTCCGCGGCGCGCAATCTCGGTGCGCGGCAGTCGATGGCCGTCTTCATGCGACGCACCGTGGAGAAGTTCGACCTGCTGCGCAGCAACCAGGCGAAGCAGATGTCCGAGCGCCTGGCCCAGGCGGGCTGGCGGCGTGCCGACGCGACGATCGTCTACCTCTTCTGCAAGACCGTTCTACCGCTTGGGGTGGCCGCGATGGCCATCTTCGCGGTCTACGGCCTCAATCTGTTCAGTCTGTCGCCGCTGATGAAGCTGGTCGTGGTCATCGGCGCGGCGCTCGCCGGCAGCTATGCGCCGGAACTCTTTATCCGCAACGCGGTTCAGAAGCGTGCGACGGAGGTCCGGCGCAACCTTCCGGATGCACTCGATCTCATGGTCGTCTGCACCGAGGCGGGCCTCGCGCTGGATGCGGCGATGGAGCGGGTGGCCAGGGAGATCGCCGGAAACTCCCTCGCCATGGCCGACGAACTCGGCCACGCCGTCATCGAGCTGCGCTTCCTGCCCGAACGCCGGAAGGCGCTGGAAAACCTGGCGCAGCGCACGGTGTCCGTGCCGGGGGTCCAGGCGCTGGTGAACACGCTGATCCAGACCGAGCGCTTCGGCACGCCTCTGGCACAGTCGCTGCGCGTGCTCGCGGCCGAACTCCGCACGCAGCGCATGGTCAAGGCCGAGGAGAAGGCGGCGCGGCTGCCCGCCATCATGACGGTGCCGCTGATCGTCTTCATTCTGCCGGCCCTGTTCCTCGTCCTGCTCGGCCCCGCGATCCTCGACCTGATCGACATGTTCGCCAAGATGTGAGGCGCCGGCCGGCGGCAGGAGCGGCGGGTGCCGTCCCGCGCCGGCCCCCTGCTCAGACCGGCTCGATCGGCGCGTGCAGGCGCGTGCCGTCGCAGATGATGCCGCCGCGGTCGCCGATCGCTATCGACCCGTAGCGCTCGGCGTATACCGGCGGCAGTTCGCGTCCGTTCGGCGCGGCGAGCCACAACCGCAGCAGATGTCGCTTCTTCTCGGGCTCGTCCCAGTCCACATAGGCCGTGCGGTCGTGCAGCAGCGTGTGGTTGTGCAGGAACTGCATGTCGCCGGGCTTGAACTCCATGTCCAGGCGGAGTTCGGGGTCGTTGGCGAGGGAGTCGAAATAGTCGAGTGCCTCTACGTCCGCCGCCGTCAGCCGTCGTGCCTCGGGGAAGCGTTGCGCCGAATCGATGTAGCGCCGGGCGTAGATCACCGACAGCGTACCGGCGTGATCGTTGAAGACGGGGATCTCGAAATAGGGCTTCTTGCCGGACGGCACCTCGCCGCGACGGTCCGTCGCGAAAGGCTGCATCAGGCGCTGGGCGAGGTCCGGCCGGCGCGTGGCCATGACGTTGTAGATGGTCATCGAACTGACGATGCTGCTCAGCCCGCCCGACTTCGCCGTCTTGAGGCAGAGAAGGCCGACGATGTCGCAGGAATCGGTATGGTAGGTCTGGCGCTCCGTCGTCTGGTAGATGCGGACGTTGGGATCCTTCTCCGCCGACAGGCCCAGGTCGCGCACATGGCCGAGCACATGTCCCTTCGCGTTCTGCGAACGCGCATTGCCGAGCCAGGTGCCGATCCCATAATAGATGCGCGCCGCCTCCTCGATCGTATAGCGCTCCACCGGAATGCCCCGGATCAGCACGAACCCGCGGCCGTTGACGATCTCGTCCTCGATCTTCAGCAGCTCCGGGCCGAGCCCCGGCAGCGGAAAGTCGGCGCGGCCGATCTGGGCGATGTCCAGGCCCCGGGCCTGGGTCGCGCGCAGGGCGTCCTCGAGTTCGGCGATGTGGGCGGGCGTCAGTCGGTAGAGCCATTCGTCGGACTTGCGCATCTCCGCGCCGACCCAGGCGGAGGGTCCCTCGATCAGCGGACGGGGCGGGGCGAAACGTGCGGCGGGAGCCGTGGCCATGCGTTCTCCTCCCGGAGGGTTGCGGTTGATGGGTTCACATTAATGCGTTCGCATTAGAATTGCGAGGGGCGATGCCGCCTTTGGACGACGAAACTCCGGCCCGGCCTCCCCGGGAGGCGGGCACGCGCGAGCGGATTCTGGACGCCGCGGAGCGCCTGTTCGCCGAACACGGGATCGACGGCGTGTCGATCGCGCGGATCACCGCCGAGGCGGGGCAGCGCAATGCGTCGGCGCTGCAGTATCACTTCGGCACCCGCACCGACCTGATCCGGGAGATATTCAGCCGGCGCATGGCGGACGTGAACCGCCGCCGGATGGAAATGCTGGAGGGCGTGGACACGCTGCCGCGCGACGGAGCGCTGCGGCGCATCGCCGAGGCGCTGGTCCTGCCTTTCGCCGAGCAGGTGGACGGCGGGCCCGACGGCAAGGCCTATGTGCGGTTCACGGCGCAGGTCTACGCCACACCCGGCCTGCGCATGTGGGAGATCGTACGCGGCCGGCACGACGAGGGGATTCGCCGCATCGCCGCCCTGGTGCCGTGGTTTTTGGCGGAGATCCCCCGGCAGGTCCTGCGCGAGCGTCTCGCCCTGACGACGACGCTGATCATCCACTCCCTGGCCGAACGCGAGCGCGCGCTCGCGGCCAATCCCGGGCCGGAAGCGCGGGCCGCCCTAGCGACCACCACGGCCGTGCTGATCGACATGATCGCCGGGATGCTCGCCCTGCCGGCATCGCCGGGCGTGGTCGATGCGCTCGGCCTCCAACCGCCGGCCGCCGTTCCGCATCCGACCGCTCCGATCGCGGCCGCTCCGCGCGCAACCGCTCCGAGCGCGGCCGCTCCGCGCGCAACCGCTCCGAGCGTGAAGGGCGAGGGGACCGACTGATGTCCGGGATCGCCTTCGCCGAACCCGCGCGCGACTGTCCGCTGTGCCCGCGGCTCGCCGCGTTCCGGGAGGGGCTGCGCCGGACCTCACCTCCCGACTGGCACAATGCGCCGGTTCCGGCCTTCGGCGCCGGCGCGGCGCGTCTCCTCGTCGTCGGGTTGGCGCCCGGCCTGACGGGCGCCACCCGGACCGGACGCCCCTTCACGGGAGACTATGCCGGCGACCTGCTCTACCCTACGCTGATCGCGTTCGGCCTGGCGCGCGGCCGGTTCGAGCGGCGCCCCGACGACGGGCTCGAACTCGCGGACTGCCGGGTTACCAATGCGGTGCGTTGCCTGCCGCCCGCGAACAAGCCAGTCGGTGCGGAGATCGCCGCCTGCCGCCCCTTCCTGCGGGCGGAAATAGCGTCCATGCCGTCTCTGCGGGTCGTGCTGGCGCTGGGGCGGATCGCACATGACAGCGTCCTGGCCGCGCTCGGTCAGCGGCTCGCGCATTTCCGGTTCGCGCACGGCGCGTTCCATACGCTGCCCGATGGCATCACTCTGGCCGACAGCTACCACTGTTCGCGCTACAACACGAATACCGGGCGCCTGACCGAGGCCATGTTCCAGGACGTCGTCGGTCGCGCGGCGGCCCTGGCGGCGGCCTGACCGTCAGCCTGCTGCTGCTGCGGCAGGGGCCGCCTCGAGCTTTGCCGCCGCTCCGTCCTCCAGATGGTAGACGCGATCGGCGGCCGCGAGCCACGCCTCGCGGTGGGTGATCGCCAGGACGGTGATGCCCCGTGCGGTGAGGGCGCGGATGTTGCGGCAGATCCCGGCCTCCGTCTCGGGGTCCAGGGCACTGGTGATCTCGTCGAGGATCAGAAGCTTCGGGTCGTGGACGAGGGCACGGGCGATGGCGATGCGCTGGCGCTGGCCGCCGGACAGGCGCGAGCCCCTCTCGCCGACGGGCGTCTGGATGCCGTCGGGCAGCTGCGCGACGAAATCCAGCGCGCCCGCCGCGGCCAGCGCCTCCATCACCCGCTCCTCGGACAGGGTCGGATCGCCCAGCGTGACATTGGCCGCGACCGAATCGTGAAACAGGATCAGCTCCTGCGGAACATAGCCCACGAGGCCGCGCCACCGGGCGAGGTCGATCTCGGCGATCGGCACGCCGTCGACCAGGATCTCGCCTTCCTCCACCCGGTGCAGGCCGAGCAGCAGGTCGGTCAGGGTCGTCTTTCCGGCGCCGGAGCCGCCGGTCACGACGGTCACCGCGGCGGCCGGGATCTCCATAGACAGCCCATCCAGCACCCGACGCTGGCCGAACGAGAAGCCGACGTCGCGGAAGACGCAGCCATGGTCCAGCGTCGGGATGCGCGTTCCCCCCAGATGCTCCGCCTCGGCACCGGCCTCGGCGACGAGGGCGTGCACCGACCAGAAGGCGCTCTCCACCGCCGCGACCTTCTGCATCTCCTGCTGGACCTTGCCGACGCTGGTGACGGTGCGTTCGATCAACAGACCCATCACCAGGATCTCGGCGAGCGGGATGCCCCAGAAGACGGTGGTCACGTAGAGGCCGACCGCCAGGAAGATGACCAGCATCGGCTCCTGGACATAGCGCGTGATCTGCTTGGAGAAGGTCTGCTTGCGCAGGGCTCGGCGCAACTCGGCGATCTTGCCGTCGAGGAACCGCAGCACCTGCGCATGGCGCGCCATCGCCTTCAGCGGCTTGATGCCGACCAGCGCGTCGTTCAGCTGCACGACGAGCTCGCTGGTCCGGAGCGTCTGCTGGCGCCCGGCGCGGCGGGTCTTGCGCACGAAGCGCTGCAGGACGAGCGTCATGCCGAGCCCGCCGCCGATGGCGAGCAGGGCGATCGGCCAGGAAATGAACAGCGCGACGAGCGTGTAGCCGGCCGCCTTGATCATCAGCGTGATCGTCAGCGCCGACATCAGATAGGCTTCCGCCGATCGGGTCACCTCGAGACCGGCGATGTTAGAGATCCGTCCGACCGGCTGGCCGACGAAGTAGGACCAGCGTGCGCGGAGCAGCCGTGCGACCAACTCGGTGCGCAGCCGCGTCGCGAGATCGGCCACGGCGTAGCCGACATAGTTCATCGCCACGATGCTGAGGCCGGCCTTCAGCACCATGCCGACCACCACGACGGCCGTCAGCGTCAGCAGGTCGCCCTGGAGGCCGAGCGCGCCGAGCGCGCCATGGATGCGTGCGGTCGCCGCGCTGCCGGTGCCGTCGCCGGTGATCGCGTTCAGGATCGGCAGCAAGGTGGCGAGGCCGATGCCCTCCACCGCAGCGGCGAGCGCCAGGCAGCCGATGATACGGCCCTGCTTGGATGCATAGGCGCTGAAGAATATGCGGAAGACGCTCTTCATGGGAGGCCGGTCCGATGCGGGGGCGGTCGGCGGGATGGACACCGGGCCGTCATGCCGCGAGCAGTCGCCGCAGGCGGCGGCGCGAGGCCCGCACGAACAGGCCCAGCCGGTGCAGCGGCATGGCGCGCTCGACCCGCCGGAGGCGACGGAGGATCGCCTCGCCCTGCCACGGGAGTACCGAGCCGAGGGCCGGTCCGGTCAGGGGACGCCGCGCGATCCCGACCATATGGCGGAAGGCGGTCGAACGGCCGGCATCCGGGCCGCTGGCCACGGTCTCGAATCCCGCGCGCCGCAGGTAGGCGTCGAAGGTGGCCTGCGTCAGGTGAAAGTTGTGCACCGGGCCGGAGGCGAACACCGAAGGTGCCGGCTGCCTGTGCGGCTCGAGGACGTCCTTCTCGTCGATGATCAGCAGGCCGCCAGGCTTCAGCAGGGCGTGCGCCCGGGCGAGGAAGGCGGCCGGCGAGCGGACATGGGCGAGGACATGGATCGACAGGACGACGACCGCGTCGAAACTGGCGTCCTCGAACGGCGCCATCGTCTCGAAGCCGGTCACCGGTATCTCGACCAGCCGATCGAGGCCGCGGGCCGCCGCGAGGTCCAGATTGCTGCGAAACGGGTCGACGGCCCAGACCTCGGCTCCGGCCGCGGCCAGGGCCGCGGAGAGCGCGCCCGTGCGGCAGCGCAGATCGAGGATGCGCCTGCCGGCGGGATCGAGATGGCGCGCGACCAGGGGGAAGGACCATTCGCGGGCGATACGCTCTTCCTTGGTGACCTTGGCGTCGGCGACCGCTCCACCGGCCGACCGCGCGAAGGCGCCCGCGTCGCCGGTGAATTCGTCGTCGTAGAAGGACGCCAGGGTATCCGCCGGGAGGCGCGGCGAGGCGTACATCAGGCCGCATCGGCGGCACAGCAGGGTCCGGCACTGGTCCGGCGTCGCCGCGGCGACCTCGACCGCATCGACGCTGCCGCACAGGTCGCAGCTCGCGACGGTCTCGCTGGCCCGGTCGTCGCGCCAGGCACCGGCCTCGGCAGCAACCATGCTCGTCTCCCGGATCGGCGGCCGCGCGCCGCCCGCGCGATAGATACGCGCGCCCGAAGCCGATGCAAGGCAAAGCGCGCCTTTACTCGGGGCCGGAATGGGTAGCGGGGGCTTGGGGGGCGGGCGGCGGCATGGCACATAGAGTGGGTTGCGCGAACGATGGGAGGCCACGGCTTTGCTGAAGGGGCGGCCGCTCACGGCGGTGATTCCGGTACGCGGCGGGTCGCGCGGGATTCCGGGCAAGAACATGTACATGCTCGGCGGCATGAGCCTGCTGGAGCGGACGATCAGGCTGACGGCGCGCTGCCCACGCATCGACCGGACGCTCGTCTCGACGGATTCGCCGGAGATGTTCGCGCTCGCGGAGCGCTTCGGCGTGGCGCCGCCGGACTTGCGCCCGGCCCACCTAGCGACGTCGGAGGCGCGCTCCGTCGACGTGGTGGCCGACCTGGTCGAGCGCGCCGCCGTTCCCGCGGGCTGGATCCTGCTGCTCCAGGTGACCTCTCCGCTCGCCACCCTCGCGGACCTGGACGACATGCTGGACGGTTTCGCTCGGACGGACGGGGCCGAGGCGATGGTCAGCCTCAGCCCGTACGAGGGGCCGCATCCGGAAAAAATGCAGGTCCTGCGCCACGGCCGTGTCGCGTCCTATCTGGGCGGCGAGCCGGGCCGCCCGCGGCAGGGTCTGCCCGACCTCTACGTCTTCAACGGCGCCTTCTACCTGATCGACCGCGACCGCTTGCTGGAGGGGCGCAGCTTCGTACCGGAGGGCACCCTGCCCTTCGTCATGCCGGCGGAGCGCAGCGCCAACCTGGATACGCCGCTCGATCTGCAGATCCTGGAAGCGATGCTGGAGACCGGCCGCTGGCGCCTCGAGGGGGATCGCTGACGCGCTGGGGCGTCGTCAGGCGGCGATCTCGAACACGTTCTCGCCCAGCGCATGCACACGCACGCCGGCGAACCGCCCGGTGGCGTCGCCCAGCCGCGCGATCCGCGCCTCGACCTCGGCCGTCGGCAGGTCCGGGAAGATGTGTGCCAGATAGCGTTCGTGTCCGTTGCGCTGGCCGGCCGAGACGCCCAGGCGCCGGCGCATCGCACGCATCCGCGTCGCCACCTCTTCGCGAAGCCGTCCGGCGAAGGGCGGCCGCCCGGCCGGCGCGATCTCCGTCAGGGCCGCGACGATCCGCTCCGATGCGAACGGCCCGTCCATGCCTGCGACGTAGCGGCGCATGATGCGGGTCCGGGCGTCGTCGCGCGAGGGCCGCAAAGCCTCCGGGGCATGCAGCGCCTCGACCAGCTGGTCGAAGGTCGCCGCGCGCACGCTCAGCATGTTCGGCAGGTCCATCTCGTAGAGCGGATGGACGAACGGCTGGTAGGCGACCGCCGGCCGGTCGAGCAGAAAGGCCTCGACGCCGGTCTGGCAGCCATTGTGCACGACAGCTTCGGCCGCCAGCAGCCAGGGGATGATCGGTCCCTCGTGCAGCACATGGATGCTGCCGCGTCCGGCCGCGGCGGCCTGCCAGGCGTCCGGCGACTCCGACGGATGCGGGCGCACCACGATCGCGCGAGAGGGGCCGAGCGCGTCGGCGAGCGGCCCCAGCATCGCCAGGAACGCCTCGAACAGACGCCGGCGGTGGGCGTTCATCGCCGGATCCCTGGTCGTGCCGAGGAGTTCCGGCGGCAGTTCGACCCCCGACGTCTCCGTCGAGCCGGACATGGCCGGCACCCAATGGTTCACGCCGCCGAAGGACGAATTGATCAGGACGAACCGCCCGAACCGCTCGCGCAGCCGGTCCGCCGCGCCGGCGTGATAGGCCCGCAGCTCAGGGCGCATCAGGTCGGCGCGGGCGTTGCCGCTGACTACGATCGGCTGGCCGCGATAGCCGTCGCTGCCGCGCCATATCTCGGCATTGTCCTCGCCCCAGGCGAACAGCACGTCCGGACGGGCCAGCGTCGCCGGCGCGAGCTTGCGGCGGCGGTACATCTCCGGGGTCATGTAAACGAGGCCTTCCTCGTCCCAGGCCGCGACCGTGTGGCCCAGCCGGCCCATGGCGTCGAAACTCTTCAGGGCGCGCCGGGTGAGCCCCTTGCCGAGGTAGACGGACGGCGGCAGGCGGTGGGCGGCCCGGTGGAGCCGGGTGCGACAGCCGAGGAACACCGTGTGGCCGCGTTCCGCCGCCACGCAGGCGAGCACCAGCTTGGCGTCGAATTCGCGCGACTGCACCTCGACCGGCAACAGGATGGGGGCGGGTGCTGTCATCGACGTCTCGGCCGCGTTCTCATCGCTCGGCCGCTATTTCGTATCCGCCCCGTCCCGCCGCAAGCAAGTTGGATGCGCGCGCCCGGTCCGAGGGAGACTTCCTCGGCGCCCTCGTCTCGGCGGAGTCGCTCTGCAACGCCTTCCCCTACGGCAAGGCCCATCTGGGCGCGCACCCGACCTGAGGCGGCCACCCGCCGCCCCGCGCGTCAGGCCACGCAGAGCGCCAGCTTCTGTCGCTGCGACAGGGGTTGGGGCAGGCTCGCGGCCGCTTTAGCCCAGGACACGGCCGGGACCCGCGGCGCGTCGAAGGCGGTGAACTGCAGCATCAGGATCAGCCGGTCGCGCGCATTGCCGCGGCTGCCGTAGTGCAGGCAGCGCGACACGTCGACGAAGGCCCCGGCGCCGGCCGGACCGGTGAGCGTCAGGACGTCGCCGGCCGCTCCGGCGCGCTCCACCGCCTCGTCGGAGACGTGCAGGTCGTCGACCGCCTTCTTGCTGACGACACGCGTACTGGCGTCGGCCGGCAGCACGTTGAGCGGTCCCTGGTCGGCCTCCACGGCGTGGATGTTGACGAAGATCTTCAGCTGCCGGTCATCCTCCGGATCGAGGTGCCAGAGCTGGCTGGAGACGGTGGTTTCGTTCGCGGGCGACCACCAGAGGCGGATGCTCGACAGGCGCGGCACCGCGCCGAAATAGGCGGTGGCCGGGTCGAGCAGCGCCGGCGAGACGGCGAAGCCCAGAAGGTCCGGATAGTCCGCCATGTCCTCGTCCTTGAGGACGGTCAGCAGGAAGCGCTTCTTGTTGGCGGCCACGCGCTGCTGGAAGGCGGTCGAAACCCGAACGTCCTCCCAGGCCCGATCGGCCACCGCGACGGCCGCGCGCACGCCGGGAAGGTCGTCCGGCCCGAAGGCGAGGACCCCAGTGTCGGCGGGGATCGTCGGCACGGCTCCCGCCGCGGCGGCGCGGCGCGCCGCGTTCTGGTTCGGATTCCAGAGCCGGTGGATCCGGCGCAGCCCGGCGTCGATCGGCCGCCGCGGCAGGCGCAGATGCTTGTGCAGCAGCACATGCAGGCGGTAGCCGCCGCCGAACTGCCGAATGTCCTGATAGGCCGTCATGAAGAAGACCCTCCTCCGCCCCTCGGTCTGCCCCTTGGGCCATCCGGCGCCTGCGCCCCGGTCAGGCGACCTCGCAGACGACCGGTTCCTGACCGATCGTTGTCTTGTAGGGGATGTCGTCGAACAGCGGAACCGGATCGAGCCTGAAGCGGGGCAGGTCCGCGATCTCGTCGGACGTACCTCGCGCGGCCGTGGCTGGGCTGTTCATCTGGCGTCCGGGTCCCGTTCGCGTCCATCGTGCCCGGACGGAGACACCGCCGGCGCGCGCAAAAAATAGGCGCACCGACGGCCGGCTGCGAGTGTCCTTCCCGCATTTATGCCGCGCGCCGCCCGATACGTCGCGCGGCACCCCCGCGGACCGAAGCGGTCGGCCGGGCCGCACCGCCGCCTAAACCCCCGCGGCGAGCCAGCCGATATAGGTGGCGTATCCGGCGAGGAGGAGGAGGCCTTCGCTGCGTGTGACGCGCCATCCGGAGACGGCGACGAAGATGAGGACGGCGGTGACGCCGACCATGACGCCCAGGTCGAAGGAGACGATCTCGTCCGGGACGGCGAGGGGGGTGACGATCGCGGTCACCCCCAGGATCCCGAGGATGTTGAAGATGTTGCTGCCGATGACGTTGCCGAGTGCCACGTCGGACTGGCCGCGCAGCGACGCCACGATCGCGGTGGTGAGTTCGGGTAGCGAGGTGCCGACGGCGACGATGGTGAGGCCGACGACCGCCTCCGACACGCCGAACTCGCGCGCGATCTCGACCGCGCCCGCGACGAGCAGGCGGGCGCCGAGGACGGTCACGGCGATGCCGCCGACCGCCATCAGCAGGGCGACCGCGAGCGAGCGGGGGCCGGGCCCCACGACGTCCGCCTCGCCGCTGTGGACGGCGGCCGCGGGATCGTCGCCGCGCTTGTCGAGCATGTAGGTCGCGACCGTGTAGACGAGGAGCAACACGACCAAGCCGATGCCGATCGGCCGGTCCGCCCCACCCAGCAGGGCGATCGGAACGCAGAGCAGCGTCGCCCCCGCCAGCACGGACCCGTCGCGGTAGAAGCCGCGCGGGTCGCAGACGAGGGGCCGCAGCAGGGCGGCGACGCCGACGATCAGGAGGACGTTGGCGATGTTGCTGCCGACGATGTTGCCGACGGCGATGCCGGGGGCGCCGGCCAGCGCGGCCTCGATGCTGGTGACCAGTTCCGGCATCGAGGTGCCGAACGCGACGAGCGTCAACCCGATGACGAAGGGCGAGACGCCGAGGCGGCGGGCGATCGCGACGGCGCCGCGCACCAGCGCCTCGCCGCCGGCGAGCAGCAGCACGAAGCCGCCGAGAAGTTGGAGGAGGAGGATCATTCGGCCGGGATGGGGATGGGACGGTTACCCGGACTTGGGCCGGCCGCGATGCGGATCAAGGCTTTGCCGGATCGGGCGGCGTCGCGCGCCCGATCCGGCGGTGCCCGCTCAGAGATTCAGCTGGTAGCTGGCCGGGACCCAGCGATAGCCTTCGCCCGCCTTTTCCACATATCCCACGGCCGGGAAAGGCATGTGGTAGCCGGTGGCGGGGATGCCGTCGGCGGCCAGCATGTCGAGCACGCGCTTGCGCGTCGCGACCGCCGCCTCCTTGTCCATGTCGAAGCGGACGTGCCAGTCCGGGCGCTGGAGCGACATGACGTAGTGGTTCGTCACGTCGGCGAAGATGAGGAAGCGCTTGCCGTCGCTCTCGACATGATAGGCCATCTGCCCTGGCGTGTGGCCGAAGGCCGCCATGGCGCGGATGCCGGGAACCACCTCGGCGCCGTCCTTGATGAAGGTGGTCTTGTCGGCCAGCGGCACGACGTTGGCCTGGACCAGCTTGGCCGCGTTCTCGGTCGGCCCCGACAGCCGCTCCGGCTTCGACCAGAAATCGTACTCGGTCTCGCCCGTGACGAGGCGGGCGTTGGGGAAGACCGGCTTCCCGTCGCGCATCAGCCCGCCGATATGGTCCGGATGCATGTGGGTGACGACGACCACGTCCACCTGCGACGGGTCGTAGCCGGCGGCCGCCATGGCGGCGGTCAGGTTGGCCGCGGTCGGGCGGCGCGCCTCCGGATTTCCGGCATCGAACAGGACGAGCTGGTCGCCGGTGTTGACCAGGACCTGGGTGAAGCTGATTTCCATCCGGTCCGGCGGCAGGCGGTTTTCGCTCGCATAGGCCTGGACCGCGTCCGCCGGCTGGTTTTCACCGAAGATGGGGTGCGGGCCGTCGAGCTGTATGTAGCCGTCGAGCAGGGTCGTGACCTCGAACGCGCCCACCTTGAAGCGATAGAAATGGGGCCGGGCCGGGCCGCGCTGGGGGGCCGCGGCCTGGACGAGGCCGCCGCGCTGGATGAAGGGCGCGGCGACGGCGCCGCCCACGGTGGCGACCAGCGCGGCGCGGCGGGTCAGGCGGAAACCTCTGGACATGGCAGCCTCCTTCGTCGGCGGCGCCGTCGGGCCGCCTGTCGGATCGGTCGCCCGGCCGTTACCGGGCACCGGGCGATACGCGCTCAGCCCATCGCCCGGATGACATTCTCGCACACCGCCTTGGCGTCGCCGAAGATCATCATCGTGTTGTCGTTGTAGAAGAGGGGATTCTCCACCCCCGCATACCCCGACGCCATCGAGCGCTTCACGAACATGCACATGCGCGCCTTGTCGACGTCGATCACCGGCATGCCGTAGATCGGGCTGGCGGGATCGGTGCGCGCGGCTGGGTTGGTGATGTCGTTGGCCCCGATGACGAAGGCGACGTCGGTGTTCGGCAGGTCGCGGTTGATCGCGTCCATCTCGAACACCTTGTCGTAGGAGACGTTCGCCTCGGCCAGCAGCACGTTCATGTGGCCGGGCATGCGGCCGGCGACCGGGTGGATGGCGTAGCGCACCTTCACCCCCTGCGCCTCCAGCAGGTCGACCATCTCGCGCAGGGCGTGCTGCGCCTGGGCGACCGCCATGCCGTAGCCGGGCACGATCACGACCGAGCCCGCATTCTTCAGCAGGAAGGCGGCGTCGTCGGCGTTGCCCGCCTTCACCAGCCCGTGCGCCGCGGCGGCACTGGCGTCGCCGTGCGCCTGCTCGCCGCCGAAGCCGCCCAGCATCACGTTCAGGAGCGACCGGTTCATCGCCCTGCACATGATGTAGGAGAGGATCAGGCCCGAGGCGCCGACGAGCGAGCCGGTGACGATCATCAGCGGGTTGTTCAGCGTGAAGCCGATGCCGACAGAAGCCCAGCCGGAGAGCGAGTTCAGTACCGCGATCACCACCGGCATGTCGGCTCCGCCGATCGGCAGCACCACCATGACGCCCCAGGCGAGCGCCACGACGGTGACCGCCCAGAACAGCGGTTCGCCGCCGAAACCCAGGAAGAGGAAGCCCGCCATCACCAGGAAGAGGGCGGTGAAGCCGTTGATCGCCGCCTGCGCCGGAAAGGTGATTGGCGTGCCGGGCACCTTGCCCTCCAGCTTCGCCCAGGCGAGGACGGAGCCGGTGAAGGTGACCGCGCCGATGACCGTGGAGAGCATGATCTCGACCAGATCGACGATGCCCATCGCGCCGTCGACCACGGCGATGCCGTAGAGCGAGGGCGCGTGGATCGCGGCACCCGCGATGAACACGGCGGCCAGGCCGACGAAGCTGTTGAAGAGGGCGACGAGCTGCGGCAGCTGGGTGAACTTGGCCCGCAACGCGATGACGGTGCCGATGACCCCGCCGACGATGATGCCGGCGAAGACCAGCGTATAGGTCGGCACCTCCGGCATGGCGAGGGTCGCGACGACGGCGATCGTCATGCCGACGACGCCGACCAGGTTGCCCATGCGCGCCGTCTCGGGCGAGGCGAGGCCGCGGATCGAGAAGATGAAGCAGACGGCCGCCAGCAGATAGGCGTAGGACGCGATGTCGCCGCTCATGACCGCCTCACCGCTTGCGGAATTTCTGCAGCATGCGCTGCGTGATGATGTAGCCGCCGAAGATGTTGATCGACGCGAGGACGACGGCGACGAAGCCCATGACCTTCGACGCGCCGAACAGGGGCGGAGCCGCCGCGACCATGGCGCCGACCACGACGATGCCGGAGATGGCGTTGGTGACCGACATGAGCGGTGCGTGCAGCGCCGGCGTCACCTTCAGGATGACGTAGTAGCCGACGAAGGCGGCAAGCGCGAAGACGGTGAGGCCGAAGAGGAGCGGGTCGGCGCCGCCACCGTCCGCCGTCACCTGCGCGGTCCGGTTGGCGAGATCGAAGGCCCGCCCCGCGAGCCGGTCCGCTTCTACCGCCAGCCGGCCCATCTCCCCGGAGATGGCGGCGGCCTCTTCGGCGATGTTCTGGGCTGCCATCACGACGCCTCCTTCTGCGCCAGCACCGGGTTGACGATGCGCCCGTCGCGGCAGACCAGCGTCGCCTTCAGGATCTCGTCGTCGCGGTCGGGGTCGAGCGTCCTGCGCTCGCGGTCGACCATCAGCGTCACGAAGTTGACGAGGTTGCGGGCGTAGAGGGCGCTGGCGTCGGTGGCGACATGGCCTGCCAGATTGGCGTCGCCGACGATGCTGACCCCGTGCGCCTCGACCGTCCGTCCGGCTTCCGACAGTTCGCAGTTGCCGCCCTGCTCGACCGCCATGTCGACGATCACGGAGCCCGGCTTCATGTCCGCCACCATCTCCGCGCTGACGAGCAGCGGTGCGGGCCGGCCCGGGATCAGGGCCGTGGTCACGACCACGTCGCACCGTTTCAGATGCTCGTGCAGCTTGCCGGCCTGGCGCTGGCGGTAGGCGGCACTCATCTCCCGGGCATAGCCGGCGGTTGTCTCGGCCTGATGGCGCTCGTCCGAATCGACCTCGACGAAGGTGGCGCCCAGGCTCTCGACCTGCTCGCGCGCCGCGGGCCGCACGTCCATGGCGGAGACGATGGCACCGAGGCGGCG
>JBKBLL010000042.1:0-8993 GCA_046296375.1 Alphaproteobacteria bacterium
GGGCCGATGCTCGCCTTCACCAGCCTGTGGGGGGTCTCCTATCTCGAGACCGTGTACGGCATAGACCGCACGACGGCGGCGGGGGCCGTGTCGCTCTCCTTCGTCGGCTGGGGGTTGTGTGCGCCGCTCGTCGGGCATCTGTCGGACCGCCTCGGCGCGCGCCGGCCGTTGATGATCGCCGGCAGCCTGCTCTCCTTCTGCACGAACGCCGCCATCATCTGGGTGCCCGATCTCAGCCTCGGCGCGATCTCGACGATCCTCTTCCTGAACGGGGCGGTATCCTGCTGCATGCTGCTCAACTTCGTCTGTGCGAAGGAGCACAATCCGGCGTGGACGAGCGGCGCGGCGATCGGCTTTTCCAACACCGCGGTGATGCTCAGCGGCGCCATCCTGCAGCCCGTCGTCGGCCTGCTGCTGGACCTCAACTGGACCGGAGCGGTGGTGGACGGCGCGCGCGCCTACGATGTCGGGGGGTACCGTGCGGCGCTCTCGATCCTGCCGCTGTCCAGCCTGCTCGCGGTGGCCATGGCGCTCGCGCTGCGCGAGCCGCCGCACCCGGAGCGATGATCCGAAGCGGGCCGGCGACTTCATGCGGTGGATGAAGTGCCGATCGCTGCGGGCGGTGTTCGAGGCACTTACCCTCGTATCCTCATGTCGGACGACGACGTCGTTCAGGCGGTGGTAACGGCCGGGCGCGACCTTCGTTGATGACGGAGAAGGCGGTCGGGGTGACATGGCGAACGAGGCGGCAGTCCTGCGGGTCGAGCAGATGTACCGGGCGGACGCCTACGCGATCGCGGCGGGAACGCCCGGTGCCGTCCTGATGGAGAATGCCGGCCGCGCCGTCGCGGAGGCGATCCGACGGCGCTGGCCGCCGCGTTCCGTGGTCGTCCTGTGCGGGCCCGGCAACAATGGCGGCGACGGGTTCGTCGTCGCCCGCCTGCTCGCCGCAGCGGGCTGGCCCGTCCGCCTCGCTCTGCTGGGGAGCCGGGGCGCGCTGAAGGGCGACGCGGCGACGGCGGCCGCGCGCTGGGACGGGCCCGTTTCGGTGCTGGAGTCGGGGGTCGTGGACGGCGCCGAACTGGTGGTGGATGCCCTCTTCGGCGCCGGACTGACGCGGCCGGTGGAGGGGCCCGCGGCGGCGACGCTGGCTGCTGCCCGCGACCGTAGCCTGCCGGTCGCCGCCGTCGATGTCCCGAGCGGGCTCGACGGCGATACCGGCACGGTGAGGGGGACGGCGATCGCGGCGGAACTTACGGTCACGTTCTTCCGGACGAAGCCGGCCCATCTGCTCTATCCCGGCCGGGCGCTGTGCGGCGAACTCGTCGTCGCCGACATCGGCATTCCGTCTGCCGCCCTCGACGCGGTCGGGGTCGACACCTGGCGCAACGTGCCGGCGCTCTGGGCGGCCGACCTTCCATGGCCTACCCACGCCTCCCACAAATACACGCGGGGTCACGTGCTGATCGCGGGCGGGGCGAAGCGCACGGGCGCGGCGCGGCTGGCGGCGCGCGCGGCGATGCGCGCCGGCGCCGGCCTCGTCTCGGTCGCGGTCGACCCGTCGGTCGAGGCCGTCTATGCCGCGGCCCTGCCCGGCGCGCTCATCGAGACGGCGGCGTCGGCCTCCGCCTTCCGCGATCTGCTGGCGGATCGACGGCGCAACGCGGTCCTGCTCGGACCGGGCGGCGGTGTCGACGGGCCGATGCGCACGCGCGTGCTGGACGCGCTCGGCGCGGAGCGCCCGGTCGTCCTCGACGCCGATGCGCTTACCGTCTTCGCGGATGATCCCGCCGTACTCTTCGCGGCGGCTGCGGGCACCGTCTGCGTCTGTACGCCGCACGACGGGGAAGTCCGCCGCCTGTTCCCGGCATTGGCCGGCGATCGCCTGGCCCGTGCACGCGCGGCGGCGCGGAAGAGCGGTGCGATCTTCGTGCTGAAGGGGCCCGACACCGTAATCGCAGCCCCCGACGGGCGGGCCGCGATCAACGCCGACGCGCCGCCCACGCTCGCGACGGGCGGAACAGGCGACGTGCTGGCCGGGTTGATCGCGGGGCTCCTGGCGCAGGGCATGCAAAGCTTCGCGGCGTCGTCAGCGGCTGTATGGCTGCACAGCGCGGCGGCCGCGGCGTTCGGCCCGGGCCTGATCGCCGAGGATCTGCCCGAGATGCTCCCGAGGATTTTCGCGCAATTGCAACCGAACCGTAAACCGGGCTCAACGCAACGCTGACAGGATTGCCGCCATGTGGATGCGCACAATCGTCGGAACCGACGCAAAGTCCTTGCCGTCGGGCTCCGGGCCGGCCGAGTATGGCGGCATCATGAGCCAGCTGACCAACCCCACCATTCTCGACCGCACCTGGGCGTCGCTCCGGCAGGCGTTGAGAGAGATCACTCCCGGCCGCCGCGGGATCGAGGCGATCGAGACGCGGCCCGACCTGCCGGAAGCGGATCAGACGGCCGTGCGCGAGCATATGCGCGCCTGCCTGGAGGGGCGTGGCGGCGAGGTTACGGCGCGTGCCCGCGCCACGGCGCTCGGCCGGGCCTACCTCTCTCTGGAGGCCGCGGGGCGGCTGCGCTTTCTCAAGATGCTGGCCGAGGAGTTCGACGTCGACCGGGCGGCGGTGGACGCGGCGGCCGCCGAACTGGTAGCGGCGACCGACGCGGCCGATCGGGCGCGGGCCGAGCGTCGGCTCCGTGCCGCGCTGGACGCTCCGCGCATCCGCCTTCTGATGCAGTTCAACGCCTTGCCGGACGGCGTGAAGTTCCTGGTCGACATGCGGGCGGAACTGTTACGCCTGTCGCGCGACGAGCCTGTACTGCGGGGGCTCGAGGGTGATCTCAAGCGCGTCCTCGCGGGTTGGTTCGACGTCGGTTTCCTGGAACTGCGGCGGATCACCTGGCGCTCGCCCGCACTTCTCCTGGAGAAGCTGATCGCCTACGAGGCCGTCCACGAGATCCGGGGCTGGACCGATCTCAAGAACAGGCTCGATTCGGATCGGCGCTGCTATGCCTTCTTCCACCCGCGCATGCCGGACGAGCCGCTGATCTTCGTCGAGGTGGCACTGGTCAGCGGCATGGCGGACAATGTGCATGTCCTGCTCGACGAGGAGTCGCCGGTCGCCGACCCGGACGCGGCCGACACGGCGATCTTCTATTCGATCTCCAACGCGCAGCAGGGCCTGGCCGGGATCAGCTTCGGCAACTTCCTGATCAAGCGGGTCGTCGACGACCTTTCGCACGAATTCAAGAACCTGAAGACCTTCGCGACCCTGTCGCCCATCCCGGGGTTCCGGCGCTGGCTGGACCGGCGGCTGGCCGCGCACGGCGACACGGTCCTGGTAGAGGCGGAGCGCAAGGCGCTCGCCGGCCTGCCCTTGCCGGATGAGGCCGACGAAACGAAGCCGGCGTCTCGCCTCGCGCGACTGCTGGCGACGCCCGGCTGGCACGAGGACGGGGCTCTGGTCGCGGCCGCCCGGCAGCCGCTGCTGCGCCAGTGCGCGATCTATCTGGCGAAGGAAAAGCGCAGCGACGGGCGCGCTCTGGACCCCGTCGCCCATTTCCACCTGTCGAACGGCGCGCGGATGGAGCGGCTGAACTGGCTGGGCGACGTGTCGAAGAAGGGTGTCGACCAGGCCGCCGGCCTGATGATCAACTATCTCTACAAGCTGGACCAGATCGACGCCAATCACGAGGCCTATACCGGGGAAGGCCGCATCGTGGTGTCCTCCGCCGTCAAGTCCCTCGCGAAATAAGCCCGCAGAGCAGGTTCGCGAAACGGGCGTGCAGGACAGCGGATAGCGGGCCTGGCGGATGCGCCGCCCGGCCCTTCGGGTGTCACCGTCTCATCCTGTTGTAGCTCAGTTCCTCGGCCGTCATCTGGAAGCCGGCGAACAGCCGGTAGTCCGCCGATGTCGAGCCTTCGCGCACCGGGATCGTGATGCGCAGTTCGTCGACGCGGGTGTCGAAGCTTGACCGGTCCGGCACCCGCATCTCAATGGAGAAGGCCTCGCGGTTGAGAATGGCGCCGTCGGGGCCGACGACCGCCACGAAATAGTCGATCGGCAGGCCGGGCTGCGTCGCCGCCGGGCCGCGGGCCGCCTCGAACTCCAGCGCGATGTCGACGAGCGTGCTGTTCCCCGCGCCGGCGCTGCACATCATGCCGGTGCCGGAAATACGCGCCTGGAAGGCGACATCGGTCAGGTCGATCGCCCCCCCGGGGCGGAAGCGGGTGATCTCGGCCGTCTCGTCCGGGATGCGGAGTTCCGGGCAGGGATGCGGATTCTCCACGCGGCTCGACGACCCACAGGCGGCGAGCGCAAGCAGGGCGGCTCCGGCGGCGAGGATCGCGACCGGCTTCGTCTTTACGATGTGTCTCACAGGCTGTTGTGCGTCCCGTCGCAAAGGGGCTGACCATGGGTGGCCTTGCAGCCGCAGAACCATATGGTGGTATCCTCGGTCGCTTCCCAGGCGAGCGGCGAGAAACTGCTGCCCTTGTGCGAGCCGTCGCACAGCGGCTGTCGGGCGCTCAGGCCGCAGGAGCACCAGAAGTATTTCCGTCCCGCCTGCACCTCCACGGCATACGGCGCCTTCTGCGCGATCTTCGGCTGGTTCATGGGCTGCCTTCCTTTCGGTCGGTGGCTGTACTAGGTTCTGCTGGCTGCGTCGGCCGATCCCTCCGATGAAGCTAGAGGAACCGGCACCCGGCATACAAGCCGCCGGAGCAGCCCGGCGCGAAAGCGACCCGCGAGAGCGATCGAGCGCATGACACTGCCACCGTTGACCATTCTCCTCGCCGCGCCGCGGGGCTTCTGCGCCGGCGTCGACCGGGCGATCCAGATCGTCGAAAGGGCGCTGGAGCGCTACGGCGCACCCGTCTATGTCCGGCACGAAATCGTCCACAACCGCTACGTCGTGAGCCGCCTGGAAGAGCAGGGCGCGGTGTTCGTGGACGAACTGGACGAGGTCCCGGACGGCGTGCCGGTCGTCTTCTCCGCCCACGGCGTGCCGAAGTCCGTCCCGGCCGAGGCGTCGCGCCGCGCGTTGCTCTATGTGGACGCGACCTGCCCGCTCGTCAGCAAGGTCCACCGCGAAGCCGAGCGCCACGAGAGGGTGGACCGGCACATGCTGCTGATCGGCCATGCCGGCCATCCGGAGGTCGTCGGTACGATGGGCCAGGTGCGGGACGGAAGCATCACTCTCATCGAGACGGTGGCAGATGCCGAACGCGTCACGGTGGCCGACCCGGACGCGGTCGCCCTGATCACCCAGACGACCCTGTCGGTGGACGACACGGCGGAGATCATCGCCGTGCTGCGCCGGCGCTTTCCCGCCATCCACGCGCCGAAGCAGGAAGACATCTGCTACGCGACGACGAACCGACAGCAGGCGGTGAAGGCTATCGCGCCGAAGTCGGACGCCGTGCTGGTGATCGGCGCTCCCAACTCGTCCAACTCGAACCGCCTGGTGGAGGTCGCGCGCAAGGCCGGCTGCGCGCGCGCGCAACTCGTGCAGCGCGCGGCGGACATCGACTGGGCCGGGCTCGCCGGCATCCGGACGCTGGGCCTGACCGCCGGCGCCTCCGCCCCCGAGACGCTGGTGGAGGAGGTCGTCGACGCCTGCCGTGAGCGTTTCGCGGTCGAACTGCGCGACGTCGTGGTCACGCGCGAGGACGTGGAGTTCAAGCTGCCCCGCATCCTGGTCGCCTGACGGCTGCCGTGGCGGTCTACACGGAAGTCTCGGACGAGGACCTGGAAGGCTTCGTCGCCGAATACGACATCGGCACGGTCGTCGCCTGCAAGGGCATCGCGGAGGGGGTCGAGAACAGCAACTTTCTGCTCGAGACGGACCGCGGCAGCTTCATCCTCACCCTGTACGAGAAGCGCGTCGACCCCGCCGACCTGCCCTTCTTCCTGGGGCTGCTCGACCATCTCGCGGCGGCCGGAATCCCGTGTCCGACACCCGTTCACGGCCGCGACGGCCGCGCCCTGCGCAGCCTGTGCGGTCGGCCGGCGGCGCTGGTCAGCTTCCTGCGCGGCCTGTGGCCTCGGCGCATACAGCCGGACCACTGCGCCGAACTCGGCGCCGGCATGGCACGGCTGCACCTCGCCGGGCGGGACTTCGGCCTGCATCGCGCCAACGACCTGTCGGTCGCCGGCTGGCAGCGCCTGTTCGCGGCCACCCGGGCGCGGGCCGACGAAGTGCGGCCGGGGCTCACGGCCGAGATCGAACGGGAACTCGACGAACTGGCGCGCCGATGGCCGGCGGACCTGCCGCGCGGCGTGATCCACGCAGACCTGTTTCCGGACAATGTGTTCTTCATGGCCGGGAAGCTGTCCGGCCTGATCGATTTCTACTTCGCCTGCGACGACTTCCTGGCCTACGACATCGCGATCTGCCTCAACGCCTGGTGCTTCGAGCGCGACAACAGCTTCAACGTGACCAAGGCGCGGCTGCTCCTGTCCCACTACGGCCGCGTGCGGACGCTCGGGGCCGACGAACTCGCGGCTCTGCCCGTTCTGGCACGCGGCAGCGCGCTGCGCTTCCTGCTGACCCGGCTCTACGACTGGCTGAACCGCCAGGAGGGGGCGCTGGTGACACCGAAGGACCCCCTCGAGTATCTGCACAAGCTGCGCTTTCATCGGGGCGTTGCCGGACCGGGCGCCTACGGCCTGTGAGTGGCGTGGTCGACATCTTCACGGACGGTGCCTGCAGCGGCAACCCGGGACCCGGCGGCTGGGCGGCGATCCTGCGCTGGGACGATACGGAGCGCGAAGTCTCCGGCGGAGAGCCGATGACGACCAACAACCGTATGGAACTGATGGCTGCGATCGCGGCTCTGGAGGCGCTGAAGCGTCCCTGCCGCGTGCGCCTGCACACCGACAGCCGCTATGTCCGCGACGGCATCATGCAGTGGATCGCGCGCTGGAAGCGGAACGGCTGGAAGACCGCCGCGAAGCAGCCGGTCAAGAACGAGGACCTGTGGCGGCGCCTGGACGCGGCCGTCGCGATCCATGATCTGGAGTGGGTCTGGGTGCGCGGGCATGCCGGCCACCCGGAGAACGAGCGCTGCGATGCGCTCGCCCGGCGCGAGGCCGACGGACATCGGCGCCGCGCCGGCTGAACCGCGCTATTCCGCCGCCGGCTTCTCCCGGCCGAGCACCGCCGCGTTGTGCTCGCCGAGACGGGGCGAGCGGGTGCGTATCGCGGGGCGCTGCCCGTCGAAGGAGATCGGCAGGCCGACGAGCGCGCGGCCGGTTTCCGGCTCCTTCTGGATCATGCCCATGACTTCGGTCTGTTCGGCGGCGGCGAGTTCGGCGATGTCGTTGATCGGCGCGACCGGAACGCCGACCTTGTCGAGCCGTGCGATCCACTCGTCGCGGCCGGCGGTCAGCAGTACCTCCTGGACCGCCGCGACGATGGCGTCGCGATTGGCGGCCCGCTTCGGACCGTTCTCGAAGCGGGGATCGGTCGCCCACGCGGGACGGCCCATCTCCTTCGCCATGCGGACGAATATCCGGTCGTTGCCCGCGGCGATGCAGATCGGCCGGTCGGCCGTCTCGAAGGCCTGGTAGGGTGCGAGCACGGCGCTCGCCGCGCCGTGCCGGGTGGGCGCGCGGCCCGTCTCCAGATAATTGTTCATCTGCCCCTCGACCCAGGTGACGGCCGTCTCGAACAGGGATGTGTCGACGACGCAGCCCTTGCCGGTGGTATGCCGCTGCTGGAGCGCGGCGAGGGCGCCGATCACGCACCACATGCCGGTCCCCTTGTCGTTGATCGCCGGGGCCTGAAAGGTCGGCGGATCGGTCGGCCGTCCGGTCAGGGTCATCACAGCGCCGAACGCCTGGAGCAGGGGGTCGTAGCCGGGTTTCAGGCGCATCGGCCCCTTGTAGCCGAAGGCCCAGATGGAACAGTAGATGAGGCGCGGGTTGACCGCGGTCATCACGTCCGGCCCGATCCCAAGCTCCTCCACGATACCCGGCCGGAGGTTCTGGATGAGGATGTCGGCCTCGGCAGCCAGCGCCTTCAGGCGCGCCACGTCGGCGGGATCCTTCACGTCGAGCGTGACGGACTTCTTGTTGCGGTTGAAGGCATGGAAGAACAGCGAGGCGCCGTCCTCGGCGAAGGGCGGGCCCCAGGTGCGGCCGTCGTCGCCGCCGTCGGGCTTTTCGATCTTGACGACCTCCGCGCCCATGTCGGCCAGGATCGCGCCGGCCAGCGGCCCGGCAAGCGCCTGACCCACCTCCAGCACCTTGATCCCCGCCAGCGGCAGCGCCGCCTCCCGCGCCTCGGCCATCGTCCTCTCCCGCTCCATCCGGTCGTTCCGACGGTTATAGCCGTGGTGGCGCCGCTTCGCGAGCCCACCCCGGATGCCCTTGCGCGCTCGCGAAAGCCTGCACCGGACGCGCGCCTTTCGCCCGGCGGTCCGCTGCGGCTACACTCGCGCCCGCACCGAAGGAGGGAACAGATGGGCGAGATCATTCAGCTGGAGGCGCAGGACGGCCACCGGTTCGACGTCTACCAGGCCAAGCCGGCAGGGACCCCGCGCGGCGCGCTTCTGGTCATCCAGGAGATTTTCGGCGTGAACAGCCATATGCGCGGCGTCGCCGACGGCTTCGCGCGCGACGGCTATTTCGTCCTGGCGCCGGCGCTGTTCGACCGCGCCGAGCGCGGGTTCGAGGTCGGCTACCAGCCGGACGACATGCAGAAGGGCCGCGACGTGCGCGCCAAGATCGCATGGGACGCGGCGGTGACGGACATGACGGCCACCGTCGAGGCATTGAAGAAGGATCACGGCAAGGTGGGCGCCGTCGGCTATTGCTGGGGCGGGTCGTTGGCCTGGCTCGCCGCGACCCGCATCCCCGGGATCGCCGCGTCCGTCGGCTATTACGGCGGCCAGATCGCGGGGTTCAAGGACGAGGCTCCGAAGTGTCCGACCATGCTGCATTTCGGCGAAACCGACAAAAGCATCCCGATGAGCGACGTCGAGGCGATCC
>JBKBLL010000042.1:9003-15130 GCA_046296375.1 Alphaproteobacteria bacterium
TCCACGTGTATTCCGCCGGCCACGGGTTCAACTGCGACCAGCGGGGCGACTACAGTCCCGAGAACGCGAAAATCGCCCGCGAGCGGACGATGGAATTCTTCCGCAAACACGTCGGGTGACCGGACCCGATGCGGGGGCGCGTCGTTAACCACTGCAGCCCCCGTCGGCGTGTCGGTCGATCCGACCAGGGTGCGGAGAGGCGCACAGAATGCTGGTCGCGCCCCACGCAGGTTGCTATCTGCAGGGGCATAGCCCGCGCACCGGGTACGAACCAGGACTCCCCACGGTGTCGACGTCTTCTCGCAAGGAACCGAACAGACATGGCTGACATCCAGGACAAGATCCTCGTCAACCTGCCCTATCTGCGCCGTTACGCCCGCATGCTCACCGGTTCCCAGGAGCGCGGCGACGAGTATGTCCGCGCCTGCCTGGAAGCGATCGTCACGGAACCGGAGTCGATCGAGCGCGCTACGGACGTGCGGATCGAACTCTTTCGGCAGTTCCATGCCATCTGGTCGGTGGTCGATTCCGTGGCGCCCGAAGACGCGACGATCGATCTGGACAGCCGGGTGAAGCGCAGCCTCGCATCGCTGCCCTCGCGCGAGCGACAGGCGCTCCTGCTGGTCTCGGTGGAGGGCTTCCTGCCCGGCGAGGCCGGGCGCATTCTCGGCGCCGATGCGGGCGAGGTCGACGCCCTGCTGCGCAAGGCGCGGGCCGACCTGTCGCAGCGGACGACCGCGAATATCCTGATCATCGAGGACGACGCGATCATCGCGCTGAACAATGCCGAGATCGTGCGCGAGATGGGCCACAACGTCACCGGGACCGCGGCGCGCCAGAGCGAGGCGCTGGCGCTGGTGGAGCAGACGGCGCCCGACCTGATCCTGGCGGACATCCAGCTCGCCGACGGCGACGACGGCATCAAGACGGTTCAGGAGATTCTGAAGACCGCTAGGATGCCGGTGATCTTCGTGACGGGCTTCCCCGAAAGGCTGCTGACGGGGCGGACGCTGGAACCCGCCTTCGTCATCACCAAGCCGTTCGAGCCGGACACGCTGAAGACGGCGATCGCGCATGCCCTGTCGACCGCCGACTGACGCCCCTCGCGCTGCGAGCAAGCCGTCGGGCCGAGCCGCTAGGACTGTCGTCTGGCGGCCGGCGCCCTCTTGCGCCTAGGCGCGCCGACGGCAAGGATGGCGGCAACGACGGGAGCAGTGAAATGGCCGCCGAAAGCCCAGTAACCTCTACGACCGACGCCGAACCCGTTCTGCCCCAGCACCGCTTCGACGAGGTGGCCCTGCAGCGCTATCTCCAGGATCATATTCCGGAAATGCGCGCGCCGATTACCCTGTCGCAGTTCATCGGGGGCATGTCGAATCCGACCTTCATGATCACGGACGCGGCCGGGCGCACCTTCGTGATGCGCAAGAAGCCGCCGGGCAAGCTGCTGCCGTCGGCCCACGCGGTCGACCGCGAGTTCAGGATCATCTCCGCCCTGCATCAGACCAGTGTGCCCGTCGCCAGGCCTTACGTGCTGTGCGAGGACGAGACGGTCATCGGGCAGGCCTTCTACGTCATGGAACATGTCCGCGGCCGCGTCTTCCGCAATTTCATGCTGCCCGGCATGGATCCGTCCGAGCGTGCCGCGATCTACGACGCGATGAGCGAGGCGATCGCGGCTTTGCACAAGGTCGACTACAAGGCGATCGGCCTCGCCGATTTCGGCCGCGAGGGGGGATATTGCCAGCGGCAGGTGTCGCGCTGGTCGAAGCAGTACGAGGTCAGCAAGACCGAGGAGGTTCCCGCGATGGAGAACCTCATGCGCTGGCTGCCGGAGAACATGCCCGCGACGGACGAGACGACCATCGTCCACGGGGATTTCCGGCTCGAGAACATGATCTACCACCCGACCGAGCCGCGCGTGCTCGCCGTGGTCGACTGGGAACTGGGCACCCTGGGGCATCCGCTCTCCGACATCGCCTACAACTGCCTGCCCTGGTATGTGCCGGATTCGCACCGCGGCTTTCTGGGCGACATGCCGGCCTCCTCGGGCATCCCGAGCGAAGCGGAGTATGTGGCCGCCTATTGCCGCCGTACCGGGCGCGACGGCATCGACAACTGGCCGTTCTACGTCGTGCTGTCGCTGTTCCGTCTGGGCGCGATCGCCCAGGGCGTCTACCGGCGCGGGCTCGACGGCAATGCGAGCTCTCCGCAGGCGATCGAGCGCGGCAAGAAGGCACGCGAACTGGCCGAGGTCGGCTGGAGCCTGGTCGAGAAGGGCTGGTAGGGCGGTCCGCGGCCCTCGTCGCACCCCGAGACGACACGAAAGCGAAGAGGCGGGCTCCGGGGCCCGCCTCTTCTGCGTCAGACGCGGAAGTCGTTCACGACCCCGGTCAGCTTGGCCAGGTCCGGAATCGGTCGCGCCAGTTCGGGCTTGGCCGCGAACGCCTGCTCCAGCGCGTGTGCCACACCCAGGGTGAAGGCATCGCCCTTGTGCGGCCCGACAACCTGGAGGCCGAACGGCATGCTCTCGTGGTCGACGCCGCAGGGCACCGCACAGGCCGGATGGCCGGTGTTGGTGATGCCGTAGGTCAGCGCCAGCCAGTGGAAATAGGTGCGCAGCTTCTCGCCGTTGATGTGCGTCATGTAGAGCTGCGTCCAGGGGAACGGCGTCACCGGCGTCACCGGACAGAGCAGCAGGTCGAATTCCTGGAAGAAGGCCTGGACCCGGCGGTATGCCTTGGTCTGCTCGGCGTGGGCGCGCGAGAAGTCGGCCAGCGACATGCTCAGGCCCTGCTCGTAGTTTGCGCGGACGTTGGCGCCGAGCTTGGCGGGATCCTCGTCGTACCAGGCCTTGTAGCGCGCGAGGTAGCCGACGGCGCGCAGCACCTCGAACACGTCGTTGGCGTCGCCCAGGTCCGGCGTCGCCTCGACGCATTCGCGGAACAGTCCCTTGGCCGCGGCCATCTTCTTCCGAAACGTGGCGCGGATGTCGTTATCGACCGGCGCGAAGCCCAGATCCTCGGTATAGGCGACCCGCAGCCCGCCCAGGTCGACGGGCTGCGGCGTGCGGAACGACATGCCGTCGATCGGCGTGGAGAAGGGGTCGCACGAGTCGAAGCCGGACTGGGCGGCCATCATCAGGGACGCGTCGGCCGCCGTCCGGCCCATCGGTCCCTGGACGGACAGGGGCGTCCAGCCGAAGGCGCGCTTGTCCGAGGGCACGGTGCCGGGGGAGGGGCGGAAGCCGGTGATGCCGCAGAAGGCGGCCGGAATGCGCAGCGAGCCGCCGGTGTCCGAGCCGGTGCAGACCGGCAGCATGCCGAGCGCCAGGGCCACGGCCGAGCCGCCGGAAGAGCCGCCGCAGATGCGCTTCGGGTCGAACGGGTTGCCGGTGGCCCCATAGACCGGATTGCGCGTGTTGGCGCCGGCCCCCCATTCCGGCGTGTTGGTCTTGGCGACGATCACGGCACCCGCCGCGCGGACGGCGGCGACCATCCGCTCGTCCTTCTCCGGCACATGGTCGGCGAAGAGCGGCGAGCCGTAGGTCGTGCGCAGGCCGGCCGTGTCGTTCAGGTCCTTCACGCCCGTGGGCAGGCCGTGCAGCACGCCCAGTTCGTCGCCGCGCATCACCGCCTGCTCGGCCTCGCGCGCGGCACGCCGTGCGGCGTCCAGGTCCATCGCGACCAGCGCGTTCACCGCCGGGTTGACCGCTTCGATCCGCGCGATGCACGCGTCGAGAAGCTCAACCGGCGATATCTCCTTCGTGCCGATCATCCTGCGTAGCTCAACGGCACTCAGGTCGCACATCTCGGTCGGCGTGGTCATGCAGCGGCTCCAGCGGTTCCGAGCGCGGCGCGGCGTTCTTCGCCCGCCCCGGTCGGGGTGTTCTCGTCGGCGTCGGTATAGAGGTGGCACTCGGCGAAGCCGCTGGCGCGCGCTACCGGCCAGGGCGCGATGCGGCTGCAATGCGGCATGGCGTCCGGGCAGCGCGGGTGGAAGGTGCAGCCGGGCGGAGGCGCGATCGGGTTCGGGAACGTGGCGCCCATATGCGTATCGGGCACACCCAGTCCCGGCTCCGGCGTCAGGACCGACTTCAGCAGGGCGCGTGTATAGGGATGCTGCGGATCGCGGAACAGGTCCTCGGTTTCCTTCTCCTCGACGATCCGGCCGAGATACATGACCGAGACCCGGGTCGCGAGATGCTCGACCACCGCGAGGTTGTGGCTGATGATGACGTAGGTGAGGCCCAGTTCGCGACGCAGGTCGAGCAGCAGGTTGAGGATCTGCGACTGGACCGAAACGTCGAGCGCCGAGGTCGGCTCGTCGCAGATCACGACCTCCGGACGCATGATGAGGGCGCGGGCGATGGCGACTCGTTGGCGCTGACCGCCCGACAGCTGGTTCGGATAGTTGTTGAGATAGCGGCCGGCAAGGCCGACCAGGTCCATCATCTCCTCGGCCTTGCGGCGCCATTCGGCGCGGCCGCCGATCTTGTGGACGCGCAGGGGCAGGGTGACGATGTCGACGATCCGCTTGCGCGGGTTCAGCGAGGAATAGGGGTCCTGGAAGATGGGCTGGACCCGCCGGGCGCGCGCCAGCCTGGTCATCTGGTAGAGCGGGCGGTCGTCGAACAGGATCTCGCCGCCGGTCGGTTCGAGCAGCCCCAGCAGCATCTTGGCCAGGGTCGACTTGCCGCATCCGGACTCGCCGACTAGGCCGAGCACTTCGCCCTTCTCGACCTTGATCGACACGCCGTTGACGGCGTGGAGGGTCTTCTTCGGCTGGAACAAGCCGGCGCCGATGCGGAAGGTCCGGTGCGCGTCACGCGTCTCCAGAACCGGGCTCAAGACGCCGCCTCCACCATTTCGGCGCCCTCGCGCATCGACTCCTCCGGCGACATCACGCAGCGGTAGGCACGGCCGTCGGAGAGGGGGCGCAGTTCCACGTCGTTGTCGCAGATGTCGCGCCGGTGCGCGCATCGGTCGCGGAAGGCGCAGCCGTGCAGATCGCCGACGAGATTGGGCACGAGGCCCGGGATCGAGCCGAGATGCGCGCCGCGCGCGGTGCGGCCCGGGATCGGGATGCAGTTCATGAGGCCGCGCGTATAGGGGTGGAGCGGTGCGCCGAAGACCTCTGTCGCCGTGCCCTGTTCGACGAACTGGCCGGCATACATGACCGCGACGCGGTCGGCCACGCGCGCGACCACGCCGAGATCGTGGGTGATGAGCAGCAGGCCCATCTGGAACTCGCGCTGGAGTTCGGCCAGGAGCAGCAGGATCTGGGCCTGGATGGTGACGTCGAGGGCCGTCGTCGGCTCGTCGGCGATGATCAGTTCCGGCCCGCACATCAGGGCCATCGCGATCATCACGCGCTGGCGCAGTCCGCCGGAGAGCTGGTGCGGATACTGGCCGAGGCGGCCAACGGCGTTGGCGATGCCGACCTTTTCCAGCAGGTAGACGGCGCGGTCGCGCGCCTCCCTGCGCGACACCTTGCGGTGCCGGCGCATCGCCTCCTCGAGCTGGTTCCCGATCGTATAGGCCGGGTTCAGGCTCGTCATCGGCTCCTGGAAGATCATCGCCATGCGGTTGCCGCGCAGTTCGGACATGGCGTTCTGCGACAGGCCGCGCAGGTCATGGCCGGCGAGCGCCAGGGCCGTCGCCTGCCGGACCGCACGCTTGGGCAGAAGGTCCATCAGCGCGAGCGAAGTGAGCGACTTGCCGCAGCCGGACTCGCCGACGATGCAGAGCGTCTCGCCGCGGTCGATAGAGAAGGAGATGCCGCGCACCGGATGCAGCACGCCGGCCGCGAGCGGGATGTCGACCGTAAGGTCGCGGACTTCCAGAAGCGCGCTCAAGCTCGCGGCCCGGTTAGCGTGGCCGAATACAAGATGAAAGTACCCCGTGACGGTGTCGTTCGCTTAGCGGCAGGCTAGCCGATGCCGGCGATCCCTGCCAACCGCCCTGTTGCCCGCAATCCGGAAAATCGCGGGCGCTGGACAAACTCCGGGGAGGGGCGGGGAACCATTGAGGGGCGCTCCTGTTGTCTGACTGAACCGCCGGGAAACGACCCCACCACAACGGCCCGGCAGAGATTTCGAGAAACCTTTAGGAGGTTCTCACGATGC
>JBKBLL010000042.1:15140-20019 GCA_046296375.1 Alphaproteobacteria bacterium
GATGCGGAAGCTCATGACCACTGCCAGCCTCGCTGCTTTCCTGATGGCTGGACCCGCCCTAGCGACCACGGCGACCCAGGGCGTCGGCCAGGACGCGGCCCGCACCGGAACGGCGGCTGGCCCGGGCAGCGCTACGGGCGGCGGCGACCAGCGCGCCGTGACCGGGTCGGGTACGGCAACGACCGGCGCCGGGGCCACGGGGCAGGCCGGAACCGCGGGTCAGGCCGATCGGTCGGCGGGGTTCCCGGCGACGGGTGCCGATCCGGCACGCACCGGCACTCAGGCCGGCCAGGGCAGCGCCACGGGCGGCGGTGACCAGGGCACGGCGACGGGCCCGCAGGGCACCGCAACCACTGGTCAGGCCGGGACCATGGGCCAGACCGGGACCACGGGTCAGGCCGGGACGACGGGTCAGGCCGGTCAGTCGGCGGCGGAGTTCCCGGCGTCGGGTGCCGATCCGGCACGCACCGGAACCCAGGCCGGCCAGGGCAGCGCCACGGGCGGCGGTGATCAGGGCGCGGCGACGGGTCCGCAGGGTACTGCGGCCACGGGTACCGCCGGCGCCGGGATGACGGCCGGTACGGCCGCGGGTGCCCACAGCCAGGCTGACCTGCACGCGCTGATCGGTCAGGACGTGCGCAATGCCCAGGGCGAGGACATTGGCGAGGTCCAGGACGTGGTTCTGGTCGACGGGCGTCCGATGCTGATCGTGGGCGTAGGCGGTTTCCTCGGAATCGGCCAGCGAGACGTCATGGTGCCGTACGACGAGGCGACCCGCGCCAGCGAGGGGATTCGCATCAACATGAGCGAGGCCCAGCTCCGCGACCAGCCGGAGTACAACGCCAGCGCTATGGGCGGCGTGTCGGTCCGAGACGGCCGGCGCTGATAGCAGCCCAAGGTCGAGTGCGAGGGGCCGCCCGTTGGGCGGCCCCTTCGCGCTGACTAGTCGACGTCAGGCGCAGCCGGCTCAGGCGGTTTCGTTGCGTGGAGGCCGACGAGACCCTAAAGTCTCGCGCCATCCGCCGTCCGGCGGCCAGTCCTCTGCACGAGTGCCGAATGCGCCTGTCCCGCTACTTCCTGCCGACCCTCAAGGAGACCCCCGCGGAGGCCCAGATCGTCTCCCACAGACTCATGCTCCGGTCGGGGATGATCAAGCAGGCATCTGCCGGGATATACTCCTGGCTGCCCCTCGGTCTACGCGTGCTGAAGCGCATCGAGCGGATCGTCCGCGAGGAGCAGGATCGGGCCGGCTGCCACGAACTCCTGATGCCGACGATCCAGTCGGCGGACCTGTGGCGCGAGAGCGGCCGCTACGACGACTACGGCAAGGAGATGCTGCGCATCAAGGACCGTCACGAGCGCGACATGCTCTACGGCCCGACCAATGAGGAACTCGTCACCGATATCTTCCGCGACTATGTGAGAAGCTACCGCGGCGTTCCGCTCATGCTCTACCACATCCAGTGGAAGTTCCGTGACGAGGTGAGGCCGCGTTTCGGCGTCATGCGCGGGCGCGAGTTCCTTATGAAGGACGCTTACTCCTTCGACATCGACTATGCGGGCGCCAAGCACGCCTACAATAAGATGTTCCTGTCCTATCTACGGACGTTCGACCGCATGGGTCTACGCGCCATCCCGATGGCTGCGGACACCGGGCCGATCGGAGGCGATCTCAGCCACGAGTTCATCATCCTTGCGGATACGGGCGAGAGCGAGGTGTTCTGTCACCGCCAGTGGCTGACCCTGGATCTGCGGCGCGACGACGTGCACTACGAGCAAAATCTCGAGCCGGTGATCTCCTCCTATACCGACCTGTACGCCGCGACCGACGAAAAGCACGATCCGGCCACCTGTCCCGTCGACGAGGACGAACTCGTCACCGCGCGCGGCATCGAAGTCGGCCACATCTTCTATTTCGGGACGAAATACTCCCAGGCGCTCGGCGCGATGCTGGCCACGCCCGAGGGCCGCCAGGTAGCGGCGGAGATGGGATCCTACGGCATCGGCGTCTCGCGCCTGGTCGGCGCCACGATCGAGGCGAATCACGACGATGCCGGCATCATATGGCCCGAGGCGGTGGCACCCTTCATGGTCGGCCTGATCAGCCTTCGCGCGGGCGATGCGGCGTGCGAGGCGGCCTGCGAGGACGCCTATGCGAAGCTGCGGGCCGCCGGGATCGAGGTCCTGTACGACGACCGCGACGAGCGGGCGGGCGTGAAGTTCGCCGACATGGACCTGATCGGCCTGCCCTGGCAGATGGCGATCGGCCCGCGCGGGGTGAAGGCCGGGATCGTTGAACTCAAATACCGCAGGTCGGGCGAGCGGGCGGAAATACCGCTCGACGCGGCGCTCGCCCGCATCGCCGGGGGCGCATGATCTTCTCGCCCTTCGAGCGGATGGTGGCGTTCCGCTATCTCCGCGCCCGCCGACGCGAAGGCTTCATCTCGCTGATCGCCTGGTTCTCGCTGCTCGGCATCGCTCTGGGCGTGGCGACGCTGATCATCGTCATGTCGGTGATGAACGGTTTCCGCGCCGAGCTGATGAGCCGGGTGCTCGGCATCAACGGGCACATCACCGTGGTCGCCGCCATGGGCGGCATGAAGGACTTCGACGCGACGGCGGAGCGCGTGCGGGCGATTACGGGCGTGACCTCCGTGACGCCCACGGTGGAAGGCCAGGTGATGGCGACCGCGAGCGGCAATGCGTCCGGCGCGCTGGTCCGCGGCATCCGGCCGGAGGATCTGGCGCGACGCGACATCGTCGCATCGAACGTGCGCGGCGACGGCCTGGAACGTTTCGGCGAGGAGGACGGAATTCTGGTCGGCTCCCGCCTCGCGCGCCGCCTGGGCGTCGGTCCGGGCGACGTCCTCAATCTCGTCGCGCCCCAGGGTAGCATCAGCCCGTTCGGCAGCGTGCCGCGCATGCGCGGCTATCGCATCGTCGGTGTCTTCGAGATCGGCATGTTCGAATACGACAACAGCTTCATCTTCATGCCGATGCCGGCGGCACAGCTGTTCTTCCAGCTTCCGGAGTCGGCGAGCGGCCTGGAGGTGACGGTGCGCGACCCGGACCAGGCGCGGCCGGTCGGCCGCGCCCTGCAGCAGGCCCTGGGACCGGACGTGCGGGTCTATGACTGGCAGCAGTCGAACGCGACCTTCGTCAACGCGCTGCAGGTCGAGCGCAACGTCATGTTCCTGATCCTTACGCTGATCATCGTGGTCGCCGCCTTCAACATCATCTCCAGCCTGATCATGTTGGTGAAGGACAAGGGGCGGGACATCGCCGTCCTGCGCGCCATGGGTGCGACGCGCGGCATGATCATGCGGATCTTCTTCCTCAGCGGCTCCAGCGTCGGATTCGCGGGCACGATCGCGGGTTTCCTGCTGGGGCTGGTCTTCTCCCTCAACATCGAGTCGATCCGCGGCTTCCTGCAGTCGTTGACCGGTACCGAGCTCTTCTCCGCTGAGATCTATTTCCTGTCCCAGCTGCCGGCGAAGGTGGATCCGGGAGACGTCGCCAGCGTGGTCCTGATGGCGCTGGTCCTGTCGATGCTGGCCACCGTCTACCCGTCCTGGCGGGCTGCCCGGCTGCACCCTGCCGAAGCACTGCGCTATGAGTGACCCGGCGGCGGCGTCCGGCGAACCGGCGGTCGCGACGACGCCGAACCTGGAATTGCGGCGGGTGTCCCGCAGCTATCACCAGGGCGGGCAGGCGCTCGACATCCTGCGCGCGGTCGACCTCGTCCTGCAGCCGGGGCAGGTCGTGGCTCTGGTGGGGCCTTCGGGCGCCGGCAAGACGACCCTTCTCCAGATCGCCGGCCTGCTGGACCGGCCGGATTCAGGCGACGTCCTGTTGGCCGGACAGTCCTGCGCCGGCCTCGGCGACGACATGCTGAGCGCGATGCGGCGCAGCTATATCGGCTTCATCTTCCAGTTCCACCATCTGCTGCCGGAGTTCACGGCGACCGAGAACATCGTGCTGCCGCAGCTCATTTCCGGCCTCCGGCCGGCCGAGGCGCGCATGCGGGCGCTGGAACTGCTCGACATGATGGGCCTGTCGGAGCGCGAGTCGCACCAGCCTTCGCAACTGTCCGGCGGCGAGCAGCAGCGCGTGGCGATCGCGCGGGCGATGGCCAACGCTCCCAAAGTCCTTCTCGCCGACGAGCCTACCGGCAATCTCGACCATGCGACGGCGGTGCGCGTCATGTCGCAGCTCGTCCGCCTGGTGCACCGCACCGGCGTGGCGGCACTCGTCGCCACGCATAATCTCGAGATGGCGGCAAAGATGGATCGCTGCGTCCGACTGGAGGACGGCATCCTGCAGGAGCTCGCATTGCCGCAATAGGATCCGGCAGCAGGAGGAAGGCCGGCGCCTCGCGGCCGCCGGCCTTCCGTTCCCGCCGCGGCGGGCGCCGACGGCTAGAGCACTTTCAGTTTAATCGAACGCATATCCGGAGTTTTCGAGGTAGTTTCGGCACTCGTCGGGGCTGAAAGTGTCGAGCAGGCGTCCGATGGTAGTCCAGAGCGCCTCACGGGTGCGCGCGGCGGCCTTGCGCAGGAGCGCCTTCAGTTTGGCGAACATCTGCTCGATGGGGTTGAGGTCAGGCGAATAGGGCGGCAGGTAGAGGATGCTGGCGCCGGCGGCCCTGATCGCCTCGGCCACGCCGGCGACCTTGTGGGCCGCGAGATTGTCCATCACGACGACGTCGCCGGGGGACAGGGCGGGCGCGAGGAACTGCTCGGTATAGGCGCGGAACGCCTCGCCGGTCATGGGGCCGTCGAGCACGAGCGGGGCGATGATGCCTGTGGCACGCAGTCCGGCGAGGAAGGTGGTCGTCTTCCAATGCCCGTGTGGGGCCGTGTCGACCAGGCGCTCGCCC